>QIDJ01000341.1 GCA_003228395.1 Flammeovirgaceae bacterium | reverse complement strand
ATTCGCGATCGCCCCAGTCGAATCCCAGCCAATGAATGTCTTCCTTGATGGAGTCAACATATTCAACCTCCTCTTTCTCCGGGTTGGTGTCGTCGAACCGGAGATTGCAGGTACCGCCGAATTTTTCTGCTACGCCAAAATTGAGACATATTGATTTGGCATGGCCGATATGCAAATATCCATTCGGTTCCGGTGGAAAACGGGTTTGAACCCTGCCCTCATTCTTATGGTTCCGAACATCCTCCGCAACTATCTGTTCTATAAAATTTAGTGTTTCTTTATTTTTTGCGACTTCACTATTCATGGTTTATAAATCAGGGTGCAATTTTAGTCAAAATAAGAATAAAATACGGGTAGGGCGGGGTTTAAGATATTACTTATGACTTTTTTTGGATGAAATATAGATCAGTTTCATCCCTTCCATGGTCAGATGCGGGTCGATGGCATCAAATAAATGATGCAGCGGCGTTAGAACCTCCGATAACCCGCCGGTGGATATTATTTTACATTTACCTGTTTCTTTTCTGATGCGTTTCAGTATTCCTTCAACCAATCCGGCAAATCCGCACATGATACCCGCCTGCATGGCATGTACGGTATTTGTTCCGATGACCGAATCCGGCAATTCAAGTGGTATCTCCGGCAACAGTGCGGTATTGCCTGCCAGTGATCTCATGGCGGTGTGCACTCCCGGAGCAATGGCAACACCAAGTATTTTACCTGTTTTGTCAATAACTGTAAACGTGAGAGCGGTGCCAAAATCAACCACAACCACATTATCCCTGAAACGGTCATACGCTGCCACAGCATTAGCAACCAGGTCGGCGCCGATTTCGTGCGGATTTTCAATTTTCATGGCAATGGCTCGGTAAGTTACAGGATTAATCAAAAAGGGTTTTATCCCGAATACGTCTTCGATTTCAACCGGAAGTATTCGGGTGAGTTTAGGCACCACGCTGCTGATGATGATGGCCTGTAAATCAGTATCTGAACCCGAAATCCTTTCTTTCAATTTACTGATCTCCGAAATGAAAAACTCGACTTTTGTACATTTTTTGCTGGGTATCCTGAGCAGGCTTTGCCACTGATTATGCGTATTGTCAGCAATCACAACATCCGAATTTCCGATATCAAAGGCCAGGTATTCCATTTATTCATAAATATTTAAAAAAGATTGTTACCTCGTTATCAAAAATATCAAATATAAGGCGTTACACTTAACATATTCGTTTTTTCATCAGTGGCTTTTCAGGTAAGTTGCTGCTTCCTCGCGTATAGCTTCGGTCTGGGCAAGTTTTGCCGCCTTTTTAAAGTATATTTTTGCCATATCAATGTCGTTTTCCCGGTCGCTGACCCGTGCAAGACCCGCGTAAGCAAGGCTTTTTGCATGCATCCCTTCGTTTTTATGCATTTCCCCCAAAGTGATTGCCCGCAAATAATATTCTTTGGCCAGCGTAGGATTGTTGTTTTGCTTTTCTTCCAAAAGCCCTTTATAAGTAAGGCCATTCATCTTGTAAAACCATTTTTCGCTCGACATAAGATAGTTAACGGAACCGGCTGCTTCTTCAAACTTCTCCAGTGACATAAGCGCTTCAAGCAGCAGCGTATGAAAATAAAAATTCCGGGGGTACCGACTTACCAGGGGCGACAGCAAATCATACGCTTTAGTGGGCTTTGCCTCGTATCGCAAATATATATAAGCGAGATACCATGCAGATTCGACTTTTGAAAGTATCGTCCTCTGCGAAGCATAATGCAGTTGATTGAGCCCCTCTGCTATGTTTCCGCTTCTGAAAATCCAGACAAAAGGTTTATACACCGGATGCAATTCCGGATATTTTTCGCGGTAATAGTTATAGAGCCCGGTTGAAAAATAAAATTCAATATACTCCTCCTTAAGCGTAAAACCTGCTATTACGGCATTGTAAGCCCTTTTTGCTTCGCCTACTGCCTTAAATGTGGTTCCCTGTTCGTGGTAATATTGTGCCAGCAATCCGTGCGCCATCAACTGAAAGAATACCGCTTCGGGATTATCTTCGTCTGTTTCAAGTATCTGCTCCGCTTTTGAAATGCATTGAAACAAGTGTTTTTCGATGTCGGGAAAATTATCAGGTTGTGGGTCAGGAATTGTTTCCCATAAAATATTCATCGCATAAAGCATATCCACAATCGGATGGTCAGGGATCCGGTTTGCCAGTATGTCTAATTGCCTTAAAGCTTCTTCATGATGGAGGTTATAAATGGGGGTGGCAATGGCAAGTACAAGGCTGTCCAGATCCCTGTTATCAAGAATGGAATTTTGGGCAGAAACCGATAACGAAACTGTTAGCGAGACGAGTAAAAACATAATACTTTTCAAAGTGAACACCTTGTTTGCACCCAATGCATGATTCCGGGAAAACACCATAGTCGGTACTATCCAAATACCTTCCTGAACGCCGGTTCGGTAAGTATATTAGCTACAATTCCCGGCGTCACCAGCGTATCCAGACTTTGCAAAGCACGTATCAGCATGGTGCGCTTTTCCTCACGGCTGGATTTGTTTTTGACGATCTTAATCAGGCTACGGTATTCTGATATTTTGAGTTCCTGCTCTACGGCATTTCGCAACGCATCATTGTCGCTTGTTTCAAGTGGTTCCTTTTCTTCCAGTCCAAGTATTTCCAGTTCGGTAATACATGCTTCAAGCACACCCCGGCCTCTTTTTTTACACGACTGCATCTGGTCGCTCGATCCGGAAGCATCCCGAAGTGACCAGCTTCCGAAATCGAATTTTATTTTATCAATTTGACCGATTTTAGTGGTTGCATCACCGAAAATCCTTCCAAGCAACACATTAGTTGCGCTCTTCCATGCTTCCAGGTCAAAATCATCATCGCTGAGTTTTGCAATCTGTTTTTTTAGCACTTCAATATATTTGTCAATCATATTTCAGTCATTTTTAAACATTTTAAAACATGTAAAATAATCTATCTGATAATCATACAAAAATCACGAATCACAAACTAATTCCTGCAACAATTCCGGGCTTAGTTTATTTCCGCAAACAATCAAAACTACATTTTTTCCTTCATACTTTACTTTCTCTTTAAGAAGCGCCGCCAGGCCCAGCCCTGCAGCGCCCTCAACGATCATATGGTGGTGTTCAATAAACATTCTCAATGCGCTTTTTATTTCATCTTCCGACACCAACACCCACTCGTTCACCAACCGGGAGCAAAATCCAAAGGTTATTGCGTCTTTTTCAACACCTCCGGCAGTTCCGTCTGAAATAGTCGGCAAAGAGGGAATATCCAGTATTTTACCCGCCTTCACCGACGCATACATCACTGCTGAATTTTCAGGTTGGCAGCCAACGATAACTACATCCGGTTTTTTAAATTTCATATAGCCAGCTATTCCGGATATAAGCCCGCCCCCGCCAACCGGTACAAAAACTGCATCGGGAACTACGTTATTCAACTGATCGAGCACCTCCAGACCAATGGTACCCTGGCCTGTAATGATCTCCAGGTCGTTGTACGGCGAAATGTACAGGTAACCTTGTTCAACGGCCCATTCCCTGGCTTTTTTTTCTGCTTCCACCGAATCATTCCCATAAAACTGAAGTTCAATGTTCGGACAATAA
>QIDJ01000205.1 GCA_003228395.1 Flammeovirgaceae bacterium | reverse complement strand
AGATTCATTCACCAGTTCAACCGAAGCGCCATACACGCTTACGCTGCTCAAATAAATAAGCCGTTTTACTTTTACTTTTTCTGCGGAATAACCCACATCTGCCGTCCCCCAGTGATTTACCTGCTCATATAAATGCGGGTCGGTGTTGGCAAACGGGGTAGTCACATTTGCAGCAAGATGATACACCACGTCAATGCCGTCAAATACCTTTTCAAGTTTGCGGGTATCGAGAATGTCGCCGTTAACAAATGTTACTTTATTGCTGCCATTTAACGGATAATCAAGAAATAAATTATAATTTCCCCTGCTCAGGTTGTCAAACACAATAATTTCTTCCAGGTCTGTATTGGAGGCCAGTTGTTTTACAAGTTCGGTCCCGACATAGCCGGCGCCACCGGTCACTGCAATTCTCATTATCTCAATTTATTAAATCGGTATGTAGCCCGCATTCGTTTTTGTTCAGCCCAAACCAACGGGCTTCTCTTTCCATCATTTCCGCGTCTATCTTCCGGGTACAGGGTTCACATCCAATACTCAGATACCCGTTTGAATCCAACGGATGCGCAGGAAGGTCATATTTTTTCCTGTATGCGTATATCATTTTTGTTGTCCAGTCGAGCATAGGGTGAAACCGCAATGTATGATAGGGTGCATCCTGCTCCTCTTTCATGGCTGCCCGTACCGCCGACTGATCGGCCCGCACCCCATTGATCCAGACATCGTATTCAATCAGCCATTTATCCAGCGGTTGTGTTTTATTCAGATAGCAGCAATGATCCGGATCAGAAGCAAACAGCAGCCTGCCATCGCTTCCTTTTTGAGCCACGCGCGGTGTTTCGGATCGTAAATCAATCGTATTTAACCCGAATAAACCGGTTATGTAGTTCCTGAATTGGATCGTTTCGGGAAAATGGTACCCGGTATTAATAAATACCACCGGAATGGTATCGTCGATCCGGCTGATCATATGTAACAGCACCAGCGAGTGCGACTGAAATGAGGATGTAGTGAACAGTTTCTTTCCCTCATTTTGATAAATTTCTATTTTTTTTCTGATACCGGCTACATTCATTGTTTCTTTTGCTTTGCAGTTCAGGTAAAAAGTAATTTGTTCATGTTTAAATCATACTGGTATCCCAATGGGCGAAGATAGTCAAGAGAAGGTAATGGAAAAATAATTTGTCATACTCATTGTGAAAGAAACGCATGTTGTAATGAAGGATTTCAATTCAGGGTTTATTACTTTAAGGGCGCAAAAATAAAAATATGGACCAGCCACCAAACCAAAACCCTGAACCCGGCTCCTTCGGTACGGGACAACCGCAGCCTCCTCCGCCCTTCAGTTGCACCTACGCTCCCAATATTCCGGAGTTGCTGCAACAAATGAATGTGAGCATAGCCATCAGCACCTACCAGGCAGGAAAGGTGATTCTGATCAGTCCGAAAAACAGGGACGAACTCATCCAACTACCCCGGAATTTTGCAAAACCCATGGGTATTGCCGTTCAGGGGCAAAAAATGGCCATCGCCTCTTTAAGTGAAGTGGTTATTTTAGGGAATGCCCCGGGCCTGGCTAAAGATTACCCAAGGCAGCCTGATACGTATGATTTTTTTTATACACCACGTGCAACTTATTTCACCGGTGAGGTGGACATACACGACCTCGAGTGGGGAAATGAAGGCCTCTGGGCAATCAACACCAGTTTCAGTTGTCTTTCCATCATTAATGACGACTTTAGTTTTACGCCCAAATGGCAGCCTTCGTTCATATCAGGTCTCGCGCCGGAGGACCGGTGTCATCTTAACGGCGTCGCATTTGAGCACGGTGAGCCACGATACGTTACCGCCCTTGGCGCTACCGATACGCCCGGAGGCTGGCGTGAAAACAAGGCGACAGGAGGAATTCTGATAGACCTTCAATCGAATGAAATTATCCTTGAGGGTTTGCCCATGCCACACAGCCCGAGAATATATAACGATCAGTTGTACCTTTTACTATCCGGCACCGGCGAAATTGTACGGGTAAATACAACAACCCGTAAATATGATATATTGAAAGGGCTGAACGGATTTGTCCGGGGAATGGACCGGTACGGCGATTACCTGTTTATTGCGCTTTCAAAACTGCGGACAACAAGCAAGGCGTTCCAGGATTTACCGGTATCTGAAAAATCGGCTTTTGCCGGCATCGTGGTGATGTACCTGCCGACAGCAAGTACGGTAGGTTATATCAAATATGAAGCAAGTGTGGATGAAATTTTTGACGTATGTGTATTGCCGGGCACCACACGGCCCGGTTTGCTCAATACGCTAAAACCTGAGTATAAAATGGGAATAAGTCTGCCTGAAACTTCATTTTGGGCAATCCCGCAAAAACCACCGGAGCATACGGAGAACAAATCGTGAAATTACCTGGCTGGACTTCCTGGTACAATACCGCCCTGGATTTTTACAACAAAGGTCAGTTGAAAGAGAGCAGGAAGCTACTTATTGATATCCAAAAGTCATCCCCGGGTTATGTGCCAGCCCTTGATCTCTTGGCCATTATTGATTTTAAACTGAAAAATTATAAGGAAGCGGAAAAGTGGACAAAACGACTTTTAAAAAGGGCTGCAACCGACCCTGATTTACTCAACCGGTATGCAATGATTCTCCTGAAGGAAGGCCGGGTAGGCGAAGCCGGCGAAGTGATAAAAAAAGGCCGTAAATCAGACAGCAAACATCCCGGGTTAATTTATAATGACATTATTTATCACCTGAAAACAGGCTTAGCCGGTAAAACCAAAGACCTTTTACAGCAAATTCCGGGTGACCACCCGCTTTTTGAGAAAAGTAAGAAAACAATCCATGATTATGTTGTAAACAGGCAGGTTCTAAACCGGAATCTCGAAGTTTTTTATCATAAGAAAGACTGGGTTGGCGCCATCAACACCTATACAGCGTGGCTCAGGGAAAACAGCCCCTCCGCAGATAGTTTTTACAACCTGGGTTTACTCTATATGAAGGTTGGTAAACATTCGCTGGCTGTCGAAAATTTTTCCAGGTGTATAGAATACAAGCCCGCCTATTCAGCGGCAGTTTTATTGTATTTCTGGTACAACAAACTCATGATTTGTGATTGGTCGAACTATGAAAATGCGGTGAACGAAATCACCCGGGCGATTGATAATTACCTGGATACGCCAACTCCTGATTACGATGTACCGGTATATGTCCTATCCTATTTTGATGTGAACGGAGCACTGTTTTCCAAATGCGGATTAAAAATTTATGAAAAGATTAAAACTAAGATTAAAATACCTACAGTTTCTTCCGGCAAATCAAAAGTTAACGATACGCACCGAAAATTACGCATCGGTTATCTTTCTTCTGCATTTTACGGGCACCCCGTCGGCAGGATTTACCAGGATATTTTCGCATTGCACAACCGGGAGTCCTTTGAAGTATTTGTTTACGCAACAAATTCTGGTCAGGACTATGTAAGCCAAAAGATAGCAAACGGCGCCGATACATACCGGAATATTTCCTCCATGGATACACCACATGCTTATACCCTTCTTTCAGAAGATCAGTTAGATATCCTGGTGACGGTGGGCGGCCATGGGGATGATATGAATATGGAGCTGGTAGCCATGAA
>QIDJ01000208.1 GCA_003228395.1 Flammeovirgaceae bacterium | reverse complement strand
TAACAATTATATATATATTTTGATTAATACATACAACGTTTTAAGTTTTTTTTGTTGAATAAATTAAGCATTTAGGAAAACGCCGGATTTCAGTGGTTTATTTGGAGGGGTTGGGGCATGTTAACAATAATTGTTAATCCTATTTTGGGTCATAACCAATTTTTTCCTCTAACTGATAACCGCTTTTTATTGGCAATGAATGCCTGCCCGCTGAAGCTTCAGCCCAGGCAGGGGCAAGGGGTTCTGATACTTGTTCCCGGATTCATTGCGGAGCCTCCTTGTAAGAACTTCACCATGAGGCTGTCTCAAAAGCCTCCAAAATCGTCATCCTGAGTGAAGCGAAGGATCTAAAACTGGCATTACTTACTTAAGATACAGATTCTTCCCTGCCCGCCGTACTTACGTACTAAGGCAGGCGGGCCTATGGTCAGAATGACGGTACTTCTTTTGAGACAGCCCCCCTCCCTTGTAAGAAACACCCGTGCATAACACAAGGGGGTCCCGGCACAGGGCCGGGAAGGGCCGGGAAAGGCCGGGAACAAAGAAAGTTTTGTGGATTACAGGGGGGGCTAAGTGAAAGGCTGCGTGGTTTGCCTGGCGCTTAACCGGGCGGCATATTTTATCCGGGATTATTAAAATCCATTCTCCTCTTCCTGCTGGTCTTCAGCCGGGGGCTCATCCACAGCGGGATCCGGCTCCGGTTCTTTCTTTTTGAAGAGGCTGCCAAGGTTGCCAAATATCCGCTTAAAAAACCCTTCCTTCACCTCTTCTCCCCCGCTTTCCTCACCTGCTTCTTCTCCTTCTTCCGGGAGTTCTTCATCCTCTTTGGCCAACTCATCTTTCCACACAAGTTTGTTCCTGAAATACCATAAATAATATTTCTGGTCGTTGTTGTATTTGTATATTTTCCCTTTGGTTACCGCGCTGTCAATGGCGGCGGAATCAACAATATCGAGTTCGGCCAGCAACTCCTGGTCTCCCGCAAACTTAAGGGAATCATCCGGCTCCGGGATGACTACTTCCATTGGTATTGACTGCAGCGAGCGTTCTTTTTTGCGGTAACCCTGCTTTTCCACGATGCCAAACTGATCTTTTAGTACTGTGACAATATTTTCTCTTGGAATCGAATCTTCATTCAGGTACGAAAAATACCGGTCTCTGAGCGGATTACTGTAAAGGTAATAGCTGGGATCAGGAAATGCTGAGCTTACATAAGTCATATTAATCCGGTCTGCATTCGAATTGTCAAGAATAAAATAACTCGAATATGAAGGACATATCTTGTCATTGCACGACACCAGCGACAGCAGAACCGCACCTACAGATAGCCAAAAAGAATAAAACCGGATTCTCATAAGTAATAAAACATCCCAATTTAGAATTTTATAGTCTGATGTGCAATTAATACGGATAAATGTATAACGTAACCCCTGCAATAGAATATCCTGTCTGGTTTATAAAATCTCAAATTCCATTAATTTTGATAAAAACGCATTTCTAAGCATAATATTCTGTTATTACATATGAAAAAACGAATCACTGCTTGCCGATTACTATGATTGCGGTGTTTTAAACGAGGGGATTACCCGGTATTGCTGGCGCAAACATAGAATGACGGTTTTTATGGAGATTTTATTTTATCATAGCGCGATTCTCTGCAGGGTCAGGCAGGTGATGACGAACAAGCAGGAAAGAAGATATAATGACTGACCCGGAATCACTTGCATCATTCCCCGCAAGCCCGGAACTTATTCAATCCCTTCCAGTTCCTGTTGTTGCTTTTTAGGAAGCCCTTTGACAACAAGCGCATAGGAATGATCGGTCCATTTAAAAATCAGTTGATCCGGTAAAATCCCCCTGACCGATACGGTATTCCAATGCCTCTTATTCATATGATACCCCGGCGCCACTTCTGCATATTTTTCCCGTAACTCCATCGAACGTTCCGGATCACATTTAAGATTAATGCTTTCAAAATTATCCACATCAGCAAGGGCAAACATCTTATCCATTACCTTGAACACAAGCGTTTCACTGTCGAAAGGAAAACTTTCGGTCACGCCTTTTTTGGTAAGGCAGTAGTTTCTGAATGTTTCAATATCCATTTGAAATAGCTTTTAAGATATAAGTTTTGCTATATGCCCGTTTGTGTGGTTAAGCATTTTTAAATTAAAAGAATAACTTCTTTATGGTAAAGAACAACAGTGCCAGTATAAACACGATCACGGTTATCCGGTTGATGCCGTGCATCAGCTGTAAATTGATACTGCCGGGTTTGTTTTTATACTTTTTTCCAAACAACCGGAGAAAATAACGGCCTACTTCTCCCAGCTCAAAATACTCTTTTGCGGTGTTTTTCTTTTTATCCATTTACTCCTGGTTTCCTTTGTAAATATTACTGATTCTTTGTTATAATGCCTAAATGCTTAAATGATTGAATGCTTAAATGATTGAATGCTTAAATGATTGAATGCTTAAATGCTTAAATGCATGAATGCTTAAATGCTTAAATGCATGAATGAATGAATGCTTAAATGATTGAATGCTTAAATGATTAAATGCTTAAATGATTAAATGCTTAAATGCAGCAGTACACTACGGCTCCAGCCAGTCCCCTTCACTTTTGATTAAATTTACCAATTCATTAACGGCGTCCTTAAATGGAACCGCGCGCTTAACAACTTCCTTTCCCTTGTAGAGGGTTATCTTATTAATTCCGGAGCCTACATAACCATAATCGGCATCGGCCATTTCACCAGGCCCGTTAACAATACAACCCATGATTCCGATCTTCAGCCCTTTGAGGTGTTCGGTACGTTTCCTGATTCTGGCCGTGGTTTCCTGCAAATCAAATAATGTTCTTCCGCACGACGGGCAGGAGATAAATTCTGTTTTTGTGATGCGTACCCGGGCTGCCTGCAGAATACCGAAAGCGGTGTCATTCTCTGCTTTGCTGTACACATTCCGGCTTCCATCCGGTGCAGCATTATTTAGCGAAAGCGCCACTCCATCGCCCATTCCGGCAAGCAACAGGCCTCCGGTGTCAGTAGATGTAAAAAGACGGAATTGCACTTCCGGCATGTCTTCGTAACTCTTTGCTATTACTACCGGTGTTTGAACTCCATTTTCAATCAACGCAAAAAATACACGCCGGAGTTCGGCCATGGCATGCCTGTTGTTTGTATCAAGCCAAAGTACCACCCTGTTTTCTGTCTTTAACCGGTTTAGCAACGATTCATCCAAGTCACGGAGTTTAACCTTTAAGAAATTTAATTCTTCATGCAGCCTGACGCCGGAAACAAATTCCTCAGCCATCAATAACGGATAAATGGTTTCAGAGCAGTCATTTTCCTTCCATGTTTCATACATGCTAACTTCTTTGAGTCCATTGGGCAGCATAAAACCCACCGGCGTCGATCCGGTAAAAAGGTAATCGGCTCCGGTTTCGTTCATGGTCCACTTATCCGTTTCCGGCAGGTAAAAATGTCCGATAGCGGCAAGGTCTGACATTCTAATGACCGGGTATGAGCTGAAACCGGCGATGACGCGCGGAACATTTTTCCCGCCAATATTTCCAACCTCGCCGGAAGTTCTGCGGGTATATTCAAACGGATTTACCGGTGATTGAAACACCTCAATAAC
>QIDJ01000384.1 GCA_003228395.1 Flammeovirgaceae bacterium | reverse complement strand
ACCAATCGTACGAAAGTGATGTTTGGTGCCGGGGGTAGTGCGTACGTATATCTATGTTATGGCATCCATTGCCTGTTCAATATCGTAACCAATAGGAAAGGACAGGCTGATGCAGTGCTGATTCGGGCTATTGAGCCGACCCACGGACTGGATGTAATACGTCTGAGGAGAAATTCGGATAACGGGTCAATAAACCTGACATCGGGTCCCGGAAAACTCACTAAAGCCCTTGGAATTGATTTAACTTACAATGGAGCGGATCTGACGCGGGATCAGATATGGATCGAGGATACCGGTATCACATTTTCTTCCGGCCAGATAGTTTCGACCACGCGTATTGGTGTTGAATATTCAGGAAATGATGCATTTCTGCCGTGGAGGTATTATATTAAGAACAATAAATGGGTAAGTAAACCGTAATGATTAAAGTTAATATTTTCGGATATGAATAACATTCTTTGCCCAATTGATTTTTCGGCCGCTAGCCTTACTGCTATTGAATTTGCAGTAAAAATTGCAAATAGACACCACTCAACGGTAATAATGCTTCATGTAATTACTGAAGATGAATATGTGACAAACCTGTCGGAATCAGAAGATTATTATAAACATATTGAAAAAGAACCGGCAAAGAAATTAAAAGCCATGTCTGATGAGATCAACAAGGCCCATTCTTTGGATTACGAACTTTGCAGTTTTGAAATTACCGAAGGCGATCTTATTGAAAAAATTGCAGATGTAACTGAAGCTGAAAAAATATCATTGATTGTGATGGGCACTACAGGTGTAAGCGATATTGATGAGGCACGCGTAGGAAGTAATACGGTAAAAGTGATTGAGCGTACGAATATTCCGGTGTTATGCATTCCGGAAAATGTAATGTTTTATGGGTTTGAACGAATTGTGTACGGATCTACATTCTCAAGTGATGATAAGGAATTTTTACAATCTGTAGTTAATTTTGCCTTCCCTTTCGATTCGCGAATTTACGTGGTTCATATCACGAACAATAAAGATTCCTTATCTGATGAAAATTATCAGAACTACATACAAAACATGAAGTCATATTTTGTATATGAAAAATTAGGTTTTGAACAATTCATAACTGACCAGGAAACGGGCATTGCCCTGGAACATCTGCTGCATGTTCATAAAGCACATCTGCTTATTCTTGTTCATAAAAGAAGAAATTTTATTAACAGCTTTTTTCATAAAAGCCTGACGAAAAGAATGTCATATCTTACTAACTTTCCGTTGCTGGTATTAAGAAATTGATTCTGATTGAGTGGCGCTTGAAATAATTGGAGATATTTTTGTGCATGGATTGATGGCATAAAATTTAAATCAGAACAACTGTGAAATATCTTGTATGTATTGTACTCATTGTTACTAGTTTACGGGCATCAGCTCAAACGGATAACCTTGATCAGGTAAATTCTATTGCTGATGAACTGAATCCGGTATTGACCAATAACGGAAAAGCCCTGTATTTCATCCGGAGATTTCATTCTGAAAATGTGGCAGGCATGAAAGATGCAGGAGATATATGGGTAAGTTTTTTTTCGGATAGCATGCGGTGGACTGTACCCAGGAGATTAACCAGTCCGTTAAATAATGCCCAGTTTAACGGAATTATCGCTTTCCCGGACGACATAGCGAGTGTGTATCTTTACCAGCATTATATGCCAGGAGGCAATCCGGCCAAAACACAGGGTATTTCAGTTTCACGGAATATGAACGGAAGCTGGAGCACCCCTGCACGGATAGACATAAAGTATTTTTATAACAAGTCCGATCATGTAAGCATATCGCTATCAGAAACGGGTGATATCATGCTTCTGTCACTTGAATCGTATGGAACCTACGGGGCCGAAGATTTGTATGTGAGTTTCAGGACGGGGAGCGATCAGTGGTCGGAGCCCAGGAATATCGGCCCCCGAATCAACACGGCTTTTCAGGAAATGACACCTTATCTTGCTCCGGATAATAAAACGCTTTTCTTCGCATCAAACGGACATGGAGGATATGGAGGCCGTGACATTTTTGTTACAAAAAGGCAGGATGATAGCTGGCTGAACTGGTCGGAACCCGCAAATCTGGGCTCAGAGATAAATACTCCAGGCGTCGAACTGTATTTTCAGTACTTCCCGGATGAGGAAAGGGCTATTTACACGTCCACGCAAAACAGCGATGGGTACAGCGATCTGAAGGTAGCTCATCTGCCTGTGCGTAGAATTGAGGAGATTTTAGGAGATAGTATGGAAACTGCTGTTTTTAAGGAAACAATTGCTGGGGCTGAAATCAGAGAAAATGAACCTGCTGCTGACAAAGAGCTGCAAATTTCCGGAATCGTACTGGATGCTGAAACCGGAGAACCCTTGCTTGCAAATTTGTTGATAAGCAATGAAAACTGGAAAGATAACATCGAAACCACGGACAGCGGTGTATATGCGATTTTACTTCCGACTTCTGATGTTTACGAGGTAATCATTAAATCAGAGGGATATGTAAGCCAGCAGGAGATTCTGGATATCAGGATATCCGAAATTGATGAGATCACACATAATTTTGCACTTCAGTCAATTAAGATTGGAACTATAGTGAAATTAGGAAATGTGCTTTTTGTACGTGGCTCAACCGAATTGCTGGAGTCTTCGTATTCGCAACTTGATCTGGTGGTACAGATGATGAAAAAAAATGCGGAGATGGAGATTGAATTATCAGGACATACGGATAATCAGGGAAGTGAGAGACTGAATATCATATTAAGCCAGCAAAGAGTGGATGAGGTGATCAATTACCTGGTTGCACATGGCATAGATAAAGGCCGGTTAAGCGGAAAAGGATACGGAGGTTCCATACCTGTTGCAAGCAACGAATTGGAAGAGACACGCAAACTCAACAGGAGGGTAGAGTTTACTATTGTGAAGAAATAGGAGGGAAATCCGTAAATCGCGTCCTGAAATGTTAAAAACAGAAACCGGTCAGTAGCCCACCGCCGTATCGTCGCCCCGCGGGTCGGCGCCGCCTTCAAGCATTCCATCAGGCAGGACGAGGATGGCGTCAACCCGGCCGATAGACTCTCTTTCGTAAAATTCGTGTCCCATTTCTGTTAATTGTAAAATTGTAAGGCTGTCCAGGGTATTTTTTTCGACCATGATCATATCCGGTTTCCATTGATGGTGAAACCTGCCTGCCTTGACAGACTCCTGCATTCCCATTCCATAATCCACTACATTGATAATATTCTGGAAAACGGAAGTAATAATGGTGGAACCACCCGGCGAACCCACCACCATAAACAAATTCCCCTCTTTTTCAACGATGGCTGGCGTCATTGAGCTTAGCATACGCTTACCCGGCTCGATCGCATTGGCTTCGCCACCTACAAGTCCATACATATTCGGGAATCCTGGTTTTATGCTGAAATCGTCCATTTCGTTATTCAGTAAAAAGCCAGCTCCGGCCACAAACACTTTTGATCCATATCCTCCGTTAAGTGTTGTGGTAACGGCCACGGCATTGCCTTCGTTGTCAACAATTGAAAAATGCGTAGTTTGTTCGCTTTCTGCAAATAACCGGCCGGCAACAATTTCATCGCTTGGGGTAGCGTTAGCAAGGTCAAAATCACTCATTCTGCTCTGAT
>QIDJ01000071.1 GCA_003228395.1 Flammeovirgaceae bacterium | reverse complement strand
TTCAGTGTCTCAAAACAGTAATTGCAATATTTGAAGAATATTCGCTTTTTATTTTACTTACATATTTCTTTTTTTTCAATTAAAATGCCATTAAACCGGGGAAAAGGTTCATATACAGAAATTTATCAAAATTGCATCTTTTAAATATCCGGGCGTATCTGCTTGACATTTACACCGTTAGCTGAGAACTTAATAAAGAAATATATCTATACCTGTAATAAGATGAAAAATATCACACATTTTATTATTTCAATATTATTAAGTGATAACCTGGAGTTATATCCACCAACAAAGTTTAAATTTTACCGGATAATGCGATCAGGAAAATCATGAAGTACTTATTTACCATGTCCATAGCGCTGTTTATATTCTGTTGCAACGGGAATGTAGCAGATGAACCCAAAGAAGTTTATGATTTTTTCAGCGAAGCGTGGTTATTGAGCGATAGCGTTAACGTGCTGCTGAAAATGAACGTACCCCAGACGATCGAAACTACGGAAGGGGATATGAAGATTAACTTCATTGCCAGTGATTTCTGCACTCCGGAATGGTGTGGCACATGTGACGTGGAATCAACAATAAATATTTTTCTCTATCATGAAGCGGATTCGGTAACACTACCAACAATAGATTTTGTTAGATGTAATAAGACGCCACCTATTATATATAAGACTGCTAATTGCAACCAGGATAGATATGGATATAATTCTACGGACCATGAAAATTTAATTTTTAGTGTACGGGAATTGTACCCGTATCCAAGGACGAATGAAGAAAGTCAAGACTTTTATTATAACAATAAATATAACCTGAACCTAACTATTTTAAACAAATGCGAACCATGAAAGTTTTAAGAATACTGTGGACGATGATTATTTTATTGGCATCATCAAATCTGGTAAGAAGTCAGAGCTTTTGTCTGACAGGCCCGAACACTGAAGAACAGCGTGAAGGAATAGAATCTTATCTTCAAACCATACAGGCCAGGGCATCCTCATCAGAACCCTGTAAACTATACTGGATCAATGTGTATATCCATAGGGTGAAAGGCAATGGGTTTGGGTATGGTTCATCGATCGATAATACGATTATTAACAACCTCAATTCTTCATTCAATCAATACGGGTTTTATTTTGAAAAGTCCGGTTCCAGGGACTGGTATAATAATTTCTATTCGAATCCCGGGACACCACAGTTGGCACTTCAGGGTATTTTTAATCATCCGGATGCCAGTCTGCATGCATACCAACATGATAGATATTTATGTACTACCGTCAAACAGTCAGATTCGGGGAGGCTTTGTTCCTGATGATAATCAAAAAGCCATGGTCCTTGGCGGCACCAGATATGTGGAGCATTGTTCCGGGGGCTCTACCTATTATGAGATCGCAACATCGAAAGTAGTGAGTCATGAAATGGGCCATTGTTTTGGTTTGCTGCACACCTGGCAAAACAATGGTGATGACGGTTTATCGGATACCTCTATTGATTATGTTCAAGAAAATGCATGTGTTAATCCAAACACCTGTCAATTTGTGAATAACTGCAGTCTTTGTAATGTATCCAGTAACCCTACCACCAACATGACCAATTTCATGTCTTACACTGTGCCCACCTGTATGTCGGTGTTTTCTCCGATGCAGGTTAATCTGATGAGAAACACACTGAATTACTCGATAGCTTCTGTTGTTAACGACAGTTGGGCGGGCATACCACCCGGCATTACAGGCAATTTAAGCGGCCCATCCACCGTATCGGAATGGGATCTAACTTGGTATAGCGTACCCGATCAAAGCCAGAAATATGGAACTTTTTTCTGGACAACTCCCAGGGGCTTTCTCCGTACTGCGGGCGGAAACGGCTATCATAACGTTCAAACATGGATCCAACCCAATACCCGCAGCGGTTATGTGCAGGTATGGTTAACCAATATCTGTGGAAATGGCGGGGCAAAATATAAATATGTTACAGTAACCACGGGTGGAGGGTGTGGTATCTGCCCCATTACGCAAATGTCGCCCAACCCGGCCTCCAATGAATTGGTCATCTCCTTTTCATCACGTGAAACAGGTAAAACATTAGCCAAACCGGTTTTTGAGGAAGCAAGGAAATATGTAATTACCGATTTTATGGGAACCATGGTATTCTCTTATAAATCAAAACAAACGAAATTGAAATTGGATATATCAGGGATCAAAAGAAACGGCACCTATGTGTTGAACGTTACACATGGCAGCCTGGGAACCGACCAGCTCAGGTTGATTATCGACCGGTGAGTTAACAGACCAAACCATTACCGGAAATTTTTGCTTAAACCACCTGATGATTGGCGACCTCATCGGCTTTTATATGGTTAACGAAGTAAATTACAGAATACACCTCAGGCGTTAATGGTAATATTTATTGAGGCACCACTGATTTTTTATGTAATGATTATTGAAGCCGGCTTTAGCGGTTTGAAAATCCGGAGTTTGAAGTCCTCAGTCTGATGAGCTATCAAAAGCCTCTTTCAATCCACCTCTATTCCTGCTTTCCTGTTCTGCTTGTTCCAGTACCGGTTGTAAATAAATGTTGAAGTTGTTTTTGCAGGTACTTCTTTCACCTTTTCCAGCCATTTTTCAATTTGCTGTTCCGATCTTCTGAATGCTTCTTCGGAAAGGGCAAAGCGCTCCTGCTCATCCGCGTCATTCGCCAAGGTCAGAAATGAGTTTTCGAGTGCATCGCGTTCGTTCATATACGCTGCAAGCCTTTCCCTGTAATTTCGCAGTACCGACCGGTGCAACCGCTCATGCCTCCACCATAATGACTTCGGATCATACTGCCCTGCCGGTTTTGTGCCCAAATCAGGCAACACCGCTTCCCCAAACCAGACAGGTTTGAATATACCCGTGCAGGGAGACGAGGTTCCGGTAAACCAAAAGGTGTTCAACTCCTTTTTCAAACTGGCAACCATCGAGCCTGTCGTTTGGGTAGCATGCCTCGTAAGCGGAATTCCTGCGTGCGAACAAATTGAATTACTGATCAGCGACCTGTCAGGCTTGTAAGATGCGTCAGGGTGCGAACGAAGCATTGCCATTGCATTCGGTACATCAAATGCCTTTTTACGATCACGTATAAAGCAGGAAGACTGCTGTTTACGCTTTCGTGAGCCCGAAAATGTGGTGTATAACCAATCGGAGTAGCATGCTGCAAAATCAAATGTGTCGCCTTTTTTCAACCAGCCCTTTTTCCGCGCATACGGAATGAGGTCCGGGTGCTGTTCATTTATCTCAGCACCAATTGTAAGTCCATTGGAGATAGAATGATACGTTTTTACTTTCAGGGCAGCCCACATATCACCTGCTGTTTCCAGCACCCACGCTTCATTGGCATCTGCAATGATGAAACTGTTGTGATATACCATGCTTTTGTCTTCATAGCCGCCGCTGCCACCCTGCCCGAAATCATGTAAAAGCTGCACAATCACCTCCACGGCGGCGGCAGCCGAACCGGCACGCTCCAGCGCCAGACGCAACAGGTCCATTCCGGTGAGGCCGTCCTTTGTCCGGTAAGGCATTTTAGTCCATACGGCTTCGTTTCCGATCACCACCCCTTTTTCATTGGCCCCAATTTCGGCCCCCCACATCAAGAAAGGCCGGCTCAGGATCACC
>QIDJ01000388.1 GCA_003228395.1 Flammeovirgaceae bacterium | reverse complement strand
AATCTTTCAGGTAGTAGTCGCTGAATTCATCGTCCACCACCAGGATGACCGTACCACTTTCTGTTTCAATTTTTTCGTTAAGATTTTCGAGTATCTTATTCAGATCGTACACGGTAGCTGACCCGAGGTCACTGTTCTCCTCTGTAATAACCACAATGCTTACATTGTTTTTGAATTTCAGGATAACTGTGTCACTGTCAGATATACCTGCATATAAGGGGCTGCATGCGAATAGTACGGACACAGCTATTCCTGTTAAAAATATATGTATCTTTTTCATTTTCTGTCTCTAATTTAATGGTTGAGTTTCTGATTTTGGCCTTACATTCCGGGCCATTGCAAACAGATCTTTTCTGGCTTTTACGAGGTCCACCTCCAGGAGTTTTTCTTCGCCGTTTTTCACTTTACTGATATATTCAAAGGCCTTTTTCACGGGTGTAGTGTCATTTACCGGCAGATCGGATACCGGCTTTCGGATAAATGCAGGTGTTGCCAGTACAATACCGGTTTCGACATCAAATCCCGACCTTTCAGGTAATATTATGATTTCGTAAGGTACCTCGGTTAAAACTTTTGCTGTTACCTCAATTACCGGGACAACTACGCTACTGGCATAATACTTATCGGTATGCATGGCCGGTATTCTTTCCATGTGGGTTGGCGGTTTACTAAATTCTTCCCTAATTGTTTTGTTACCGGATACTACTGGCCCGGCAATAGTTGTTTTAATTTGGGGTGTACGATTATATTCAGGTTTCGACTGAGCCGTTTCCAGGCGCATTTGTTCAGATGCCGGAACCGTGGCAAATTGTGTATTCCATGTAATTGTGGCAGTAATCAATACGATGATGGCAGCAGCAACGTAAGCAAACCACGTAATGCGGTTCTTTTTTGTCTTCGCCTGCAGGCCTGCCTGCACCCTATCCCAGGGGTTATCCGATGGGTGGATTTCCAGCGTAGCCAGTTTATCATTAAACAACTTATCGAGCCTGATCTGTTTATTCAACAAGTAGTTTTTCATAGCTTATCATTTTATTCTTCTCCCATTGTTCTCTTTTCAGCAATAATTTTTGCAATAACTTACGCGCCCTGCTCAGCTGCGACTTTGAAGTATTTACATTGATTTCCAGCTTTTCGGCAATTTCCTTATGCGAAAATCCTTCGATCGCATATAGATTGAAAACGGTACGGTACCCGTCGGGCAGCTTTTGCACCATCTCCAGCAGGTCTTCTGCCTCGAGCCGGTTATCAAGCAGATCATAGTCCGGTTCATGGACGGCATTGCTTATGTCCACTTCGAGGTACATGTTCCTGTTTTTACGAAGGTATATAAGCGATTCATTGACCATGATTTTTCTAACCCATCCTTCGAAATGGCCGTCGCCGTTAAATTGGAAAATCTTTTCAAATACCTTTATAAACCCTCCGATCATTACACTCTCGGCCTCCGGGGGGTCCTTGATATACCTTCGGCAAACAGCAAACATTTTTGCTGCATACTTTTCGTATAGCAATTGCTGCGCGCGTGAATGCTTTTTTCTGCATCCGGCAATAATGTCTTCCTCGTTTTTAGACCTTTGTATAATCAGACTCATATTTTGATCTGCTCATATATTAGATACGGATGTGTGTAGCAAGGTTGCACCGGATTGATATTTTTATTGATATTATTTACAACTTACCTGATACTTACAGATAAAGATAATACAGGTTTGAGTATTACGGCAGGAATTGCAGGTTTTACCGGCATGGGAAGCTATTGCCAGCGGCAACAAAATTCTGACTCAAATCTGACGTTTTCCGGAACGATGGGTGTATGTGACCGGATTTAAATAATCTCTTAAAAAATCATTAAACAAGCTATGCTGCACCGTCATCCCTGCATTTCCTACCTATTCGTCTTCACCCTGGCGCCTCCCCGGTACTTGATATCGCTGGCGATAGAGGCATTAATGTAAAGATTTTCAGTTACATTTACTTTGGCGCTCGATGCCACACTGGCATCAATGCGGGCATCATCCACCTTAAAATCATAGGCGTCCAGCATGGAAGCCGCCGAAAGGTCGGCCGTCATTTCATGGCCGCTGCCGGCAATAGTAAGCCTGGATGCACCTGACAGGTCAATGTCAACTTCATATACATCCATATCAAGATCGGCTTCCGATGCCCCGTTCAGTTCAATTTTTACACGCTCCTCATCGAACCCTTTTGCATAGGCCTTTATTGCGCCGTTCAGTTCCAGCGATTTTAGCGCCGGTAAACCAATGATAATTTTGATCCGGTTTTGATACCTTTGATAATTGAATAGATCACGGTCATGATTAATTGTAAGCTGGTTGCCGTCCAACTGCAGAATCACCTTGCTGATTTCATTTTTCCGGCCATTCAATACCAGCCGGAAATCTTCACTTTGGGTGAGATGTACCTCAAAGGCTCCATTTACCTCCAGTTCATCAAAATCCCTGAAATCAAACTCTTCGTAGTATCCCCGCACTTCGAAAGATTCCTCATAGCTCCTCCGGTAACTTTCCGATCGTTCTTTTCCCTTGTTAATTTCGTCATCGCATGTAATACACTCCAGGCCAGAAGGGTTAAACACCCAGGTATTTTTGTCAAGTTGATTAAAATAATAGCCATGTCTGGTAATGGAATAATACTTCAGCAAATGCCTCATATCGTCGCTCATGGTAAATTTTTGTTCGTATGGGATGTACAATGTCATGTCCAGTTCCTGGAATCTGAATTTGACACCGGAATCAAAATAGATATTCGAATCGAACGTAATGATAGAATCTTCTACTTCAATGTTATAGCCAACTGACTGCGCATTTTGCAGCGCATCTTTTCGTGAACTTCCAAATGATGAAATCCGCTTGACAAGTTTAAGTTCCGTGCCTTCGTACCCTTTCAGACTGAGTTCGGTAAGGTCAAATGCGTCATCACCTGTTTCATAAACGTCAAGGTGAATTGATTCTGCTGTAATGTTATATGTTAAAGTTTCTTCATAATCGGCTTCCGATCTGAAATTGTAAACCACCTTTGGAATGGCAATACTTAGTCCAATAATGCTAATCATCCACAATCCAAACATGATCCATCCAAAAACTGCGTGTATTACATTAGTTTTTGCAATCAGGGATAATCCCAGCAACGTAATGATAAGAACAGGAATTATGCTGGCTACAAAAGCTGCAACCACACCCCAGACCGGTACTGTTTCACTAAGCAATTCAATCGGGAAAGCATACAACCCGGCAATTCCTCCACCGGAAGTAAAAATCCCCAGTAAAACTCCGAGTGTAACTAAAAATGCAAACATACCCGATATGCCAACGATCACCAGCGTAAGCCCCAGCAGGATCCTTGCTGCCTCAACTAAAAACAGCAGGATCGGTCCCAGTGCACGCCCTAACCCGGTAAGAACAATCGCAATCAGCCTGAAAGGGAACAGCAGCACCTTGACCAATGTGCTTTCTTCCTCTTCTTCATCCACTTTCAACCTTTTTTTGATATTTGATTCAATATTCTGGAGCGTCACGGGCTCACCTTTCATTTGTACTTTATCGGTAATACCAGTGGCTTCCGGGAGAATAATCCACAGAATCAGATATACAATGAGGCCCAAACCAACACCTATAAAAATGGATATAACAAACAACACCCG
>QIDJ01000230.1 GCA_003228395.1 Flammeovirgaceae bacterium | reverse complement strand
AAATTTTGCCCTATGCTTATTACCTCCTCAAAGTGGCTGGCGACAACCGTTGCTGCAGGATGTTCCTGTAAAATTTCACGGGCAAGATTCGGCCCGGCCAGGCAGCCAACCCGCAGGGTTATACTTTCTTCAAGGATTACCTCACTCATGGTTTTGATATTCTCCCTTGATATGGAAATATCCGGATTATTTAAAGACTCTCCATCACCTAATGAAACCTCAAGTCCTTTTGTGCCATGAATTACAATGTGATAAGGATGGAGAAAAGGGCCGAGATTATGCATCATCAACCGGAAACCGGAAGAGGGTACAACAGGGAAAAGAATATTGCATTTGCTTGCAAGATATTCAAGATCATTGGTAGGTTCGATATTGGAGGATAAATGGAAACCATTGAGTTGCCGTTCTGCTTTGATTTTTTCCACTACCTCCGGATTCCTCGCATAGATTATGACATTTCTGTTTTTACTCAGCAACATGGAGACTGCAGTTCCAAAACTTCCTGCTCCGATTACTCCAACAGGACGCTTTGTGTCATTATATGTATTGTTCGAGGTCATAGCCGTCCATCCGGTTGTGATAAAAATACAGTGTATGCAAATCCTGTGTAATGATATCACCCTTATTATTCATAATTATGGGCCTTGCCACATGATACATGCCAACATTATTCAACCCGGTTTCAATGATTACATCGGTAGGTTGGCGCAAGTAGTCTGCAATATCAACTTTACCTGCCTCATGTAATCTGTAAACCTGCTCTTTGATTATTTCAAATACTGATTTAAAATCTTTATATGGTATGCATAACTCATCAACAGGGAGTCTGAAAAAATTATATAAATCCAGTTTGGGATATCGTTTTCTCCAAATCCGAAATCCGACAAAAGCCACAAGATGGCTGGGCATCACTTTATTAATACGATGAAACTCTTTTACGATTACTTTACTCAGCATTCGGGTATATTCCTGCTCACGTTGTAGATTTTCGGTGATTTTACCATCTGACATAAAATATTCGCGTGTGTCGATTATGTTTCCATGCTGGTCAAGGCTGTTTCCTTCTTCGTCAACATAATTACCCACCAGATTCAGTGCCCGTCCAATGGATACCGAAATTTTGGCTTCTTTGGTAAAAAACTTGAAAAGAAACGTAGCGATTTTGTAGGATGTGGAATATTCATCAACTTCAAAATAATACCTTTCCTGTCCTTTCCGCTCCAGGTACTGGCGAATGAGAAGTGGCGCCTCGAGCACAAAGTTATAATTCATGGTTACGGGTACTATATAAATATTTCTTGCTTCATTGCCGTTTTCTTCAGCTTCCTGAAAAGATTTTCGCTGGGCTTCAACGGCGGTACCCAACAAACCGAGTTTAAGTCTTTTTTCGATTTTACCTGATCTCGATCGGGTGCCTCCAGGGAAAAACAAACTGTGACAACCTCTTTGAATGGCTAGCGTTGAGTAGGATTTAAGCGTTTCGATATAAATTTTGTTTTTCTTTCTCCGGTCCACCTTATACGCACCCATACTATTCATAAAGTAAGCGAACAGTCCAATATTGAATAAATTCAGGCCTGCACCGTAAATAAATGGCGGTAGTCCAAGTTCAAATATAATCCAGCCGATCAAAACTGAGTCGATGTTACTGAAGTGCGTTGGAACCATCACGATGATTCCTTTTGCAGCAAGTGATCGTAGCTGCTCAATTTCACCTGTGATCTCAATTTTGTCCCGAAGTGTATGCTTGCCCGTGATGGCGCCTGTCACGGTTTTGATTTTGGTGGCGTTCAGCAAACGGCGAAATCCACCTATTACAATCCTCCTGGCCAAACGGTACCTTGAAGGTTTGAACGTGCTGAAAATCTCATTTGTATAACGTGTGATGACTTCTTTCAGCAGTTTTCTTTCTGTGTCATTATCCTTTTGGGTAGCAGAGCTTACTAGGCTTGCTTTTACGTAATTCCAGAAATCCCTTTCATCAGGAGGGTCTACTTTCCAGGGCATAGTTTTTATCCGCAATCTCTCGCGGTACATGGTGGTTTCAAGCTCCTCTCTCAACGCCACTTTTGCCGGATAATGATGGATGATCTTTTCGAAGCTTTCTTCCACAACATCCTCCATAAATTCTTCCCTGTGCCTGGTAAGAAGTACCACGGGCCATTTCCTGCTTTTGGAAATGATAGGTTCATATTTTCGACGCTTCCTTTTTGCCATAGACTACCCCTCTGTGCGAAACAAATATAATGGCAAAATTAATTTTACCAACCAGAACCGTATCACTCATTGATCAAAATAATTTTGGAAATGAAGCAGGTTCACCACTCAGAAATTGAATTAACGGTAAATTCTTGACTTAGGGTGTACTTTTGAAGCTTTTCAGCGTTTCGGATTTCAGGATGCAGGATTTATTTATTGATTTTGTGACAAATCTGATTTTATCCTGATATATTCTTTGTTTCACCGGATTTGAGAGCTTAAGCGGGACAATTGTAAGCACAACGGTATCGTCAGAATTTGTAGAAAAGACATGATCCAGAATTTCTTTTCGGGTGTATAAGATATACTCCTCACGATCCTCCGGTAAATCAGAAATATTCCGATGGTTTTTATCACTTAGGAGGACATAAAAGTAAAACTCCCCGGTAGTTTCGTTAAATGATTTTATGAGTGTATTTGAAAATGCGATAAATCTGGTAAGATGATCCGTATTGTTAGGCATAAATATATAGTAAACGCGAGCAGAGGTTTGTATGATCAATGCCATGGCGCCTGACCATCCATAATAAAGCATGAACAACCCGGCAAAAAACAGGGGAAGCAAGATGCCGGGCGGGAACATATTTTCATAAATAGCCAAAAGCGTAAACGGTGATAATATTCCTCCGACAATAACGGGCAGAAGGAGTTTTCTTCTTTCCAGATAAACGGTTTGAATCTGACTTACAGGATAGTGGTACAACCTTGCTTTGCGTGTTATCAGAAATTCATCACGTGTAAGTGTACATTTATTTTTCGCATCTCCTTCCCTGATTAGATAGCAGACCGCCCATGCCTCGTTTTCCTTATTGAGTGGGTTTGAAATAGTAATTTGGCTGGTTCCTGATAGCATTAAATTCAAATTTCGGACTTTTAATTATCAAAACATTGTTAAATTTCGTGGTTGTAACCATTTGTGCCCAAATGGTGTTTGATTGTAATCAGATAAATATATTTGCATAATTAAAAGAATCCGGATGAGATTGCATGTAAGGTGGGTGATTGTTGGGCTTGTTATTCTGTTATCAGGGTTGTTTAACCGCAGCAATGCGACACATATTCGGGCAGGTGAGATAACTGTGGAACGGAATGACTGCGTGGGGCTAACATTCAGAATTACGATAACAGGCTGGGTAGATCTGGAATCTACTGTTGAATTCGGGGGTGGTGATATTAATTTCGGAGACGGTTCACCATCGATCAACCTGAGGCGCGGGGCCCAGCTTGTGCTCGAGCAGGATCTTGGAAATATGGTCGGTATTGTTCAGTTTCAGATTGATCATACGTATCCTGCTAACGGCGTATATACATTGTCATACCTGGAGGCAAACCGGAATGCAGGAATTCTTAATATGAATAGTTGAAACCACCTTTTACATAGAAACATTATTGATCATCGACCCTTTCCTGGGCTGCAACAATACACCTGTATTGCTGATTCCTCCTGTTGACGACGCTTGTGTGGGCGCTATCTTCTTTCATAATCCGGGTGCATGGGATGCCGACGGTGACAGTATATCTTATGAGATCACCATTCCCAAACGCGACAAAGGTACGGACGTGAGCAGTTACCGTTTTCCGAATGATGGAACTTTCGGAGGCACCACAGAAGACGGTGATTTACCTACCACATTTGACATAAATCCGATTACCGGCGACATCATGTGGGATGCACCGGCCATTGCAGGAGAATACAACATTGCTTTTATTATTTATGAATGGCGGATCATTATGGGCGAAGCGTTTCTTATGAGCTGGATCACAAGGGATATGCAGATCATTGTGGAGGATTGCGATAATGACAGGCCTGAACTGGAAGTGCCTGAGGATGT
>QIDJ01000299.1 GCA_003228395.1 Flammeovirgaceae bacterium | reverse complement strand
AGCCTCGCACTCCTGCCGGGCAGAGGCAAACGCTGCCTGATATCTGAGAGGCAGTTGGTTGATTTTTGCATCGGCGAGCACATTCGCTGCCGTAACCCGCACTGCCCGTATTTTGTCGTTCAGTAGCGGGCTTAACAAACGGATCCGGTTTTCAACCGGATGGTTTGCCAGGCCATTGATCGCATTGATTCGTACAAGTGCATCGCGGTCCTGAATGGAACCGGCAAGCGCCTGGTACGCAATTTCATCAGGAAAATTACCCAGATAAAACGCAGCAGTGGCGCGGACAATCCCGGGTTCCGCCGGATCTTTCAGCAATTCAACAAGGTCTTTTTCAGAACCGGATGCACCACGCACCAGCTTATCTGAAAAATGAGGCCTGCGATCCGTTCCGTACCAGTTTCGAACCGCTTCGGCAGCCCATTCCACCGGCTTGTCCATATGGCAACCGGTGCAGGCGTTGGGTGTATCAAAATTTACAGATTGATCGGGGCGCGGCATCCTGAAGCTATGATCGTGGCGAAAATCATTTACCATATAATACCTTCCGGGCATGTGGCAGCTTACACACAATGCCGATTCGGTTTTCTCCGGATGAAAATGATGACCGGAATTGTTGTACTTAGCCGGAATGTGACACGTCAGGCACAGGCTGTTTCCCTCTCTTTTGAGTTTTACTGAATGCGGGTCATGACAATCTGAGCATTTGACTCCGCTTTGAAACATTTTGCTCTGTAAAAAAGAGCCATACACATAGTCTTCCTCAAGAATCTGGCCATCGGTATAATACAGGTTATCACTCAATATGGCAGGAATGTAGTGGTCCAGGAATCTGCCTGAATGGTCATAGTCAGGCGTTATGGATGAGCGCCTTGAATGGCACGGCGCGCACTGTTCAATTTGCTGAATGGGAGGAATATTTTTTCCCTGAACCATAAACGAACCTTTAACCGGCGATTGCTTGTCGTAATCGCTTGAATTAACATAATCCACATGTTTATTACCCGGCCCGTGGCATGCTTCACAGCTTACATTTATCGAAGACCACGTGGTCGAATACGAATCATCGGCCGCATCATAGTTTTTTTCAAGATTAGTGGAATGGCAGTCCGCACACATGGTATTCCAGGTCATGGCGCCATTTGTCCAGTGCATCCAGTCCCACGAATGAATGGTATCGTTCGGATACAGGTCGAACCACTTTTTCTGATCAGTATCCCAGGCCACATGAAGCGCCTGAAGCCGGCCTCTGCCATCGGGGATTTCTACCAGGTATTGCTGCAACGGCGTCCAGCCGAACGTATATTTTATCTCAAAGTCTTCCTCATACCCTTCCGGGCCCTCTGTTCTTACTATATATTTATCATCATTGCGGAAAAATTCAGACCTGATGCCTTTAGATTCAAGAGTTGCATTCGTAAAATCACCTCGTATGGTGGTATCGTTTGCCGGAAGCATGGCCAGCGCATGGTGACTCGTTTTCCACAAGTTATATTCGTCTTTATGGCAGGAAATACAAGCCTGGTCTCCAAGGTAAATATTTGCGGCGCTGGATTTCCGGGTCAGGTTATTTTCATCATTACAACCCTGGTATAACATGGCAAATATCCATACTGGGATCGCAAGGAATAACTCAGGCCTTTTCATTATACACAATTAATACAGATTAGTTAATGCAAAGTATCTTAATAATAAATAGAAAAGTGTATTTTGTTAATTGTCAGATTTCCTGTCCGTTGTACCTGAAGTTCTTTGTACTTAATTTTAAAAAAACCGACAGAATGTAAAGGTTTGCCGGTTTTTCAGATGAAAATATATCTCGAGGGCTATTCTTGTATGCCAGGTTGAACTACTTTTTCCCTGATATCGATAATTACATCATACAACGTACCCAATACCGAAGGATTAACTACTTCCGTCCTGTCGATTTCATCTTTCAGTTCGGTAATTTTAGCGTATTCATTTTGTAGCTCATAAAAGAGGGGCATTATCTCCGCTTTGTCCTCGGTCTGCCGTACCAGATTAATGGCTTCCACCATTCGGTCCACATTTTCTTTTTGTAAGGCAAGCGCTTTTACCATTGGCGAGATCATGAGATTGACCTGCTCATCGGTAAGTCCCTCCTTTTCCTTACTTTGGTCGATGATGGAAGCCATAAGATATAGCCTTTCGACAACGATTCCTGCCATTACGATGGTAGCAATGCGAGGCCTGTTGTTGGTATTCAGGTTTTTACTTGCTTCTACCATCGCCTCTTCAATGATTTTTTTTGCTTCCGGGTTTTGTTCGAGGTTTTCATTGAAATTATCCAAAATGGCTTGGTTTAATGCCCTGCCTGTTCCAAGCGTATCTGCAAGTATTTGCATGGCATTGTAGAGTGCGGCTACCTGATCACTTTTTTGATAGGCAGCGGCATAGTGTATATCCATGTAGTAAATACCCAGATTGGCGGCAGACTGGGCAGGAATGCTAAGATATTCTCCGGCTCTTCCCGGGTCGTTTATAAATGCCTCATCATAATCAGCGTCCATGGCCTCCAGAACTGCGCCAAGTTCAGACACGGGCAATGTGGCGTACAAATCGCCAAATCGTTCTTCAAGCGCTTTTGAAGTTTCGTCAAAAGCAATTTGATCTTTTGCCTGCTGTAGTTCTTCTTTGTTAGCTTCTTTGCACGCAGCAAATCCGATAATCAGTAATGCGTAAATGAATATATTTTTCTTCATGGTAAGAATGTAGTTTTGTTATCGATGCACCAAAATAAACATAAATCTGCTAAAGAATGAAATTTTTATGATCAGGCTTGCCAATCCTGATTGGACACCGGCATGAATGAAAAAAAGCTCCGACTTTCAATTTGTGTTTTCACAGCAATATGCGGCCTGGTAAATCCACATAAGATTTAAGAGAAATGGCTTTTTATTGCTTCTCTACCGGGACACGTGTACAATTATTTGCACTGATCTGAAAGCATTACGAAGTATTTTCGTTCATTCATAAATATACGATCCTCATCTATCAGCATGTCTAATTCCACATCGCCTTGTTTACTAAAATGTAAAACAAGTTTACCTTCCGGGCCGATTGACGAAGTTTCCCATGTACCTTTTTGCTTACCCTGAAGCGCTTTTGCCTCCTCTTTAAGCAGACCCGTACGTTTTAGTTTTGAGCGAAATGTGCCATCGGGGCACAACCAGAGTTCATTCTCAGATTTGGCGCCTGGTTCATATTCATAACTTGCCAGATATTTTCCTGATAAGAACTCCTTCCAGTCGAAGTCGTCATAAAACCCTTTATCGCTGGGTTCAACAAAATCCGTATTGTCCGACATTTCTATCACACTCTTTTTGAGCGCATCAAAATTTTGTGACGAACACAAGAGTAAAAATGAAACACAGGCGCCATACGGGCCGCATTTGGCTTCGATGTACCCTTTAAAACCAGTTGTGTTATTTAAGAGCACCACATTGGAAGCCAGTACGTCTCCACGGTAAAATATGTTACCGTCTGACATGAGAATATTTCCATTGCCAAGCTCAAGTCCCTTCATCCAGTTTACTTTCAGTTTTTCGTAATCGGTTGTGTCTGCCATCACATATATTTCACCATCCATGTTATTTACGGGCATCAGCAGAAACACTTCCGTGTCCATGGGCACTACGCCGGTCCATCCCTGTGGAACCCGTGATTTAATGCCGTAAGCAGGCCCGTAAATGTCTTCGCCCTGAACATACAATTTGCCCGGCCTTAA
>QIDJ01000243.1 GCA_003228395.1 Flammeovirgaceae bacterium | reverse complement strand
GGATGTCAGTGAAAGGAACATTTATTTAAATGACCAATATAATGACAGCTCCCGAAGTATATCTGGAGAAAATCTCACCCAAAATAAACATTCAATACAATTTATGCATTTACGCATTTAGTCAGTTACGCATTTTACAAAATCAACTATAGACCAATATTTACTTATTCAAACTATAAATCTATAAATCAATAAATCAATAAATCAATAAATAATTAAGACCACCATGACAGACAGGAGAAGTTTTATTCGCAAATCGATCGGAGTGGGTGTGACACTCCCGTTTTTATCACCTTCAATAGCCGGTGCGGAATCCATATTCAGTACATCAAAAGCCGAAGGTCCATTAATAATGTGCAGCAGGGGAACCGGTTGGGGTGAAAGAGTGCTTGCTCCGGCACAGGAAATTATGAAAAATGGAGGAGCGCTGCTTGATGCCATCGAAAAAGCAGCCAATGTTACCGAACTTGATCCGGATGATATGTCAGTCGGGTACGGTGGATTACCTGATGAAGATGGCGTTGTGACGCTCGACGCCTCATTTATGGATGGGAAAACGCATAATTGTGGGTCTGTGGCAGCCATTGAGCGTATAAAAACACCTTCCTCAGTAGCAAGACTGGTAATGGAGCGCACCGATCATATTTACCTGGTGGGTGAGGGGGCCTTCAGGTTTGCCCGGGCACATGGTTTTCCGGAAGAAAATCTGCTTACTGACAGAGCCAGGAAAGTCTGGCTGCGATGGAAAGAAAATAGTAGCGACAAGGACGACTGGCTTCCTCCGGAGGATGGTGATTACGGACTGGAAAAACGTCCTACCGGTACTATTAACATACTGGGTTTTGATGCAAACGGCGATCTGGCAGGTTGCACAACTACAAGTGGTTTGTTTGGGAAAATTAAAGGCCGCATTGGCGATTCGCCCATAATCGGGGCGGGCCTTTATGTGGACAACGAAGTAGGAGCTGCAGGCGCCACAGGCAGGGGAGAGGAAGTGATCCGGATGTGTGGCAGCTTTTATGTAGTCGCAAATATGAGAGCGGGCATGTCGCCGCAGCAGGCATGTGAAGCAGCGTGTAAGAAGATCATAGATATAAATGGCGGTGCAGCAAATGTGAATTTTAACGACAAATTTGTGGCGCTCAGTAAAAGTGGTGAAGTTGGCTGCGCTCAAATAATGGGAAATGATAAGCGGCTGCCGCATTTATCCTACTGGGCGCCCGAAAAGGGATTCCAGGTTGCCTCCGGTTCGTATCTTATTGAAACTTAATGATTTATGTTAAGTATTAATAAACGTCAGCAATGCCTAAAAATGACCTTATCCACATTAGGGCATCCTGCTATTTTCAATAACTAACGTCAGGGTTAGTGCCCGGGTTGGAGATAATATGCAATAAAATCTGTAAATCACTGATAATCAGCTCATGATTGATATTAAACGGAGTATAATACAAACTATTATGAACAAGTAAGCATGATCAAAATATACTACATAAAAGCAACTGTGGTTATCATTACAATAGTTTATTTATTAACCGGATTCACATTTTCATCTTGTACCAATAAAGCCAACAATCCTAAACTTCCCAACATAGTATTTGTATTTGCAGATGATCAAAGGGCCAATACGATTCATGCGTTGGGAAACGGGGAAATTATCACACCAAATCTGGATAGGCTCGCTGCAGAAGGAATTTATTTTACCAATACGTATATCATGGGTTCGTATAGCGCCGCCGTTTGTCAACCCAGCAGGGCTATGCTGCTTACCGGTAAATACCTCAATAATCTGACAGAAGATGGAGCCCGGATACCGCCGGCAGACACGTTGATCGGGCAGCGTTTGTTGGAGGCAGGATATAATTGTTTTGGAACGGGAAAGTATCATAATGATGAAAAGCTGGGCGAAATCATTGCGGCGCTGCATACGAAAGGGATTTATGACAATACCATAATCATTTACTCGGGCGATAACGGCCTGGCGTTAGGTCAGCACGGGCTGATGGGCAAACAAAATTTATATGAGCATAGTACTAAGGTGCCATTAATTATTAGTGGAAAAGGTATAACACCCGGTCAGAAGAGCAATGCACTGGTATATTTAAACGACTTGTATCCTACTATTTGTGAGATGATAGGGAAACCGACACCTCCATCGGTTGATGGCTCAGGTTTTTTCAACCTGATAAAAAATCCTGGCGAAACGCACCGCAGTTATATCGTTACATCTTATAAATCATAATTGAGAAGACGAACAGTCTATTCATCACGTAGTGAATCAACCGGATTGGTCAGCGCTGATTTTACTGTTTGAAAACTTACCGTTGTCAGGGCAATGACCATAAGTACAATTGCCGGCAATGCGAATAGCCACCATGAGATGTTGATTTTATAAGCAAAATCGAATAACCAATTATGAATCAAAAACCATGAGATTGGTACGGCTAAAAATACAGCAACAAGAATGTAGCTGGAGAAATCTTTGGATAACAACAACAGAATACTCGAAATGGAGGCGCCCAACACTTTCCGAACCCCTATCTCCTTAGTGCGTTGCATAGTCATATAGGAAGCCAATCCAAACAACCCAAGGCAGGCTATGAATATCGCCAGACCGGCGAACAGGCCAAAAACTTGTCCAAACTGCATATCGGCTTTGTATTGTTGGTTAAAATGGTCATTAAGGAAGAAATAGTCGAAAGGATTGCCGGGGAACATCGCATGCCATTCATCCTGAACAAGTTCAATAGTTTCCGGAAGGTTTTCAGATGGCACTTTTATGGAATAAAAATTCCCCGCATTGGGTAAATATCTGAATATCAGTGGTTCGAACGATTTTTTAATAGATTCCTGATGGTAATTCTTCAATACACCAACAATTTTAAATGTGTCGCCCCAGAAAAAAATATCTCTCTCAAGTACTTCTTCCGCTGTGGCAAAACCCAATAATTTCACAGCCGACTCATTAAACAGCACCTTGCTTTGCTCCTGAGATCTTTCCTGATCAAATTTTCTGCCTGCAACTAACTTTAATCCGAAAGCATCAATAAAATCTCCGTCGAAACCAATTACCCTGTACTGGTTCGATTCCGAATCAGGTTGTTCAACCAAACGAATTCCGCCGGCATTCCAACCGGGTTGACTACCGGGTACGGCTGTTGATGCAGCAATTGCAGCTATTCGGGGATAACTGCTTAGTGTATGCTTAAAGGTGTTGAACTTATCCTCATATAATGAATCGGTTACGTTAGGTCCTTTTATGACTAATGTTTGGTCTATATTAATACCCAAATCCTGTGATTTCATAAACCGAAGCTGCTCGAATACAGTTACTGTGCCTATCATTAACACCAACGAAGCAATAAATTGAAATATTACCAGGCTTTTTCTTAACATGGCACCTCCTGATGATCCTGCCAATTTACCTTTTAGTACGGCAGCCGGTCTAAACCCCGAGAGTACCAAAGCAGGATAAATTCCCGACAGCGCACCACCAAAAATAAGCAGTAAGAGAGCCGTTAACCATAAGAAGCTATCTGTATAGGATAGAGAAAGTGATACTCCGGATAGTTGGTTGAAGGAGGGTAAAACTGCCACCATGATGATCAACCCAAGCAACACCGCAATAAAATTTAATAAAAATGATTCTACCAAAAACTGACGGGCAATTTGTTGCCTCATCGAGCCCATTACCTTACGAATACCTACCTCTCTGGCTCTCTCCATAGATTTTGCTGTCGAAAGATTTACATAATT
>QIDJ01000264.1 GCA_003228395.1 Flammeovirgaceae bacterium | reverse complement strand
GTTTTAGGGCCGGATCGGGTTTGGGTTTATTACGGGGGGTATGATGATTGGCGACCAGGTGCGAGCGATCGGCGACAAAAAAGAATACCTGAAAACTGTCAGAGAAAATATAGAGGCGCTGTTTGGCAAAGACGCACAGGAAAATGCCGCCCTTGACTATCAGAAAGGCAGGAAATTGGGAATTACCGGATTCCCTACACTTCTTTATCAGCAAAACGACCAATATGGTATTGTATCAGCCGGATACAGGGATTACGATTTCCTGGAAAAAATAATCACACGCCTTATCAAGAACCCGGCTGAGATTTTTGAAGATGTTGCAAAATAAGTAACGCAAATTTTAGTAGTTTCGCAAAAAATATTCACTATTCTAACATTTAAAATCATTTAAAAATGACGAAACAAGTATTATTCATTATCGCATTTGCATTTACCGTGCGTGTAGCTGCTGCACAGGATTTTACAAGCGAACTTGACTTTTTCCAGTCGGCATACGGCCTCGAAAAAAAAGCAATAGTTGAAAATTTCATGAGCTTGTCAGGCGAAAAAGCAACTGCCTTTTGGGAGGTGTACAACGCGTATGAAACCGAAAGAAAAACCATTGGTAAAACAAGAATCGAAAACCTTAAAAAATACGCGGAAGTGTATGAAAACATCACGGATGAACAAGCAGACGAAATCACTAAGAAAATGCTTTCCAACCGTGCCACGCAGGAAAAACTCTACAAAAAGTACTTTGGCAAGATGAAGAAAGCAGTAGGCGCCAAAGCAGCGTTACAATTTCTGGAACTGGAAGTTTATCTGCAAACCGCCATCTCGTATGCCATACTCGAATCAATTCCGTTTATCGGCGAATAACCTGCATTCATAAAAACTGAAACAAATTGTAACAGGTAGGTGATCGCACTTACCTGTTTTTTGTTATCCTGACGTGAACATCAACATCATTTTTTCAAAAATAAACCGTATATATAATACTGTGTTACGACAATGGTATTTTTGTACATGTTGGATTTTTCATTATTAATCACATCCACTTCAAGGTTACTCGTCAGAGCCTGTACCCCACAGGCGTGAACCTTGAAGAGTTACAAACACCCGTGTTGAAGTAGGTTGTGTTTATTGTCAACTGCGTTCCTGTAACAATATCTCTTACTGGCGACCTTGTTGTGGGCAGGTATGTGAAGTGTAGTGATAATTAAACGCAATATCTGCCTTTTTTCCATGCTTGCCTTAAAAAAACCGCTATGCGGGTTAATACACAAAATAAACAACTTCAACTTGTCTTCCGGTTTTTGTATTTAACATCTTGATGCGTTCACTGATTGCATGACTACTAAAGTTGCTATCGATTTCAATATTGCCTGATTATTAAGCATTTTTGGATTTCAATACCCTGAAAAATTGGAAATATGAAATCGATATTAACCCTTCCTCCGTTTGGAGCTACCCTGCTGCTTCTTTTTTTGTCAATATCTTTATTTGCTCAAAAGAATGACACGATACGATTGCAAAACGGAGACCGCATAACAGGCGAGTTTAAGAAGCTGGAATATGCCATTGTCAGTTTTAATACCGACGATATGGGTACACTGCAGATCGAATGGGAAGAAGTAGCTTCCGTTCAAACCAATAAATTTTTTGAAATATACCTGAACGACAACTCCACATATTTCGGAAAAATCGATTCGTCATTTACCGGGAGCCCGCGGATCAGAGCCCTCATGGATATGGAGGGCACTGAAAGATATCTTGACTTGATTATTAAAGTCATTCCTATTAAAATGAGATTTTTAGACCGGGTTGATATTGATCTTGAGCTGGGTTTTCAATATAATAAAGGAAGTAATGTAGCGAGTCTGAACACCGGCTATAATTTTTATTACCGAAATCTTAAAAATGGTATCCGGGTTAAGGGCACAAATCATATCACTGATCAGAGAAATGAAAATGAATTATTCAAAAAACAGGACGTTAATTTTTCATACGATCATTTTATGAAAAAAAGCTGGAAAGTAGGGGCATTTTCAACTGCAGAACAAAATACCGAGTTAAACCTGGACCTTCGTGCATTAGTTGGCCTTGATGTTGGTAAAACGCTTGCTCAATCCCTTCATTCTGAGCTGCAGTTCGCTACCGGGCCGCTTGCCAATATTGAAAATTCCACCGAAGGAAATCAAAGTAATAACCTGGAAGGTAAATTTCAAATCGCTTACCAGTATTTTCGTTTTAATTATCCGGAAATTAAAATCACAGCCGATGTAACCACCTATAAGAGCATAAATGTTTCTGACAGAGTACGGGTAGATTCGAACATAAACGCAAAAATTGAATTAATCAGGGATATCTATTTCAGCCTCACATTTTATCAAAAATTTGACAGCAAACCACTGGACGCAACAGCAAATAAGAATGACTTTGGTATAACCACAGGACTGGCTTATTCTTTTTAAGAAAATTTGCCGGAAAAAAGTACAACCTTAAACCGTAAGGTTTCGATTGTTCCGGCAGGTTTATGACCTGGTATTTTTTTAAATTTACGCAATAATTTATTTTCCGGAATTAATCAAACAACTATGATTGGCATCCGTCAACTTTCAAGCCAGCAGGCAATCGACCTTGAAAACACCTGGGGCGCATTCAATTATCATCCGTTACCCGTTGTTCTTACCAGAGGCGAAGGCGTGTTTTTATGGGATGTGGAGGGCAACAGGTATTATGATTTTCTTTCTGCATACAGCGCGGTTAATCAGGGGCATTGCCATCCCAGAATTATACAGGCGCTCGCCACCCAGGCAAGTGAACTGACGCTTACATCGCGGGCTTTTTACAACGATAAACTGGGCATTGCCGAAAAGTATGTTTGCGAATATTTCGGATACAGCAGGACGTTGTTTATGAACAGCGGCGCCGAGGCCGATGAAACCGCTATAAAACTGGCAAGAAAGTGGGGATACAAAGTAAAAGGCATTCCTGACAACGAAGCAGTGATTGTTGTTGCCGAAAACAACTTTCATGGCAGAACCATTTCCATCATTTCGGCTTCCACCGACCCGGTAGCACGGCGCGATTACGGACCTTTTACCCCCGGATTTAAGATCATTCCATATAACGATACAACTGCCCTGGAAGAGGCATTGCGTAACCCGAAAGTATGCGGGTTTCTTATTGAGCCCATACAGGGCGAGGCAGGCGTAAATGTTCCTGATGAAGGGTATCTGAAAACCAGCGCAGCACTGTGTAATAAATACAATGTACTGCTGATGATGGACGAAATCCAGACTGGTATCGGGCGCACAGGCAAAATGCTGGCTTGTGATTATGAAAATGTAAAACCCGATATGCTTATTCTCGGTAAAGCGTTGTCCGGAGGGGTTTTGCCTGTTTCAGTGGTCCTGACCGGCGACGAAGTAATGCTGACTTTGAAGCCCGGAGAGCATGGCAGCACCTATGGCGGAAATCCCCTGGCTTGTGCCGTATCGATGGAGGCGCTGCAGGTAATATTAGATGAAAACCTTACCGAAAATGCCGCCAAAATGGGTCGTATATTTCGTGAAAGAATGAATGATATTGCCAATAAAACCGAATTTGTTGTGCTGGTACGAGGCAAAGGCCTGCTCAACGCCATTGTCATCAACGACAGTCCTGAAGGCGAAACAGCCTGGAATATCTGCCTGGCGCTGAAAGAAAACGGACTACTGGCCAAACCTACGCATGGAAACATCATTCGCTTTGCCCCGCCGCTGGTGATCACCGAAGAGC
>QIDJ01000044.1 GCA_003228395.1 Flammeovirgaceae bacterium | reverse complement strand
ACGATCTATCAGAAGAAACAGCCGCCTGGGTAAAAGCTGAAAACGAGGTAACCTTTGGATATCTCAATAACATCACCTTCCGTGATAAAGTAAAAGTCCGGCTGGAAGAACTGATGAATTATGAACGTGTGTCAGCTCCTTTTATCGAAGGCGGGTACGAATATTTTTATAAAAATGACGGTTTACAAGACCACAGTGTACTTTACAGAAGAAAGGCTGGAAGCGAAGAATCAGAAGTATTTTTAGACCCGAATACGTTTTCCGCGGATGGTACCGTAGGATTACGGGGTGTTTTCTTTACCAAAGAGGGTGATTTGTCGGCACACATGGTCAGCGATGGCGGATCAGACTGGCGTAAAGTAATCACGATGAATGCCGAAACCCTCGAAGTGATAGAAGATACGTTGATGAACGTGAAATTCAGTGGTATTTCATGGCGTGGCAACGAGGGTTATTACTACAGCAGCTATGACAAACCGGAAGACGGAAGCCAGCTTTCGGCAAAAACGCAACATCATAAACTGTACTATCATAAACTGGGCACCCCGCAAGAGGAAGATGTGCTTGTATTCGGAGGTGAAAAGCAACCCAACAGATATATTGGCGGTTTTGTGACGGAAGACCAGCAGTTCCTGGTGGTTTCAGCAGCACAGAATACAAGCGGCAACCGTTTGTATATAAAAAACCTCTACAAGCCGGATGCGGAGTTTACGCTGTTCCAGGATGACTACATGGCGCGATTCAGCTACGAAGACAACATGGGATCTGCCTTTTATTTTTCAACCAACATTGACGCGCCTAATTACCGCATCATTAAAACCGAATTTTCGGCGCCGGGAAAAGAAAACTGGCAGGATGTAATCCCTGAAACCGAAAATGTACTTCGTGCCAACACGGCAGGAGGTAAAATATTTGGCAGGTACCTGGTAGATGCAAAAACAGAAATCAGGCAGTATGATATGGATGGCAACCTTGAACGCAAGGTGGAACTTCCGGGGATTGGGAGCGCCTATGGATTCAGTGATAAAAAAGAGGTGGAAGAGCTTTATTATACATTTACTTCTTTCACATTTCCAGCCACCATTTATAAATACCACATTGACACCGGCGAGTCTGAGCTTTATATCAAACCGAAAGTTGACTTTGTTCCGGAAGATTACAAAACCGAGCAGGTGTTTTACGAAAGTAAGGACGGCACTAAAATTCCGATGTTCATCACCTATAAAAGGGGAATGGAAAAAAACGGCAAAAATCCAACCTGGTTGTATGCCTATGGGGGGTTTAACATAAGTCTGACGCCTGGATTCAGCGCGTTTCGCGTAATATGGCTTGAAAACGGAGGTATTTATGCACAGCCAAACCTGAGAGGAGGAGGAGAGTACGGCGAGGAGTGGCATGAGGCCGGCACAAAAATGAACAAACAAAATGTATTTGACGATTTCATCGCTGCCGGGGAGTATCTGGTCAACAACAAGTACACGTCGCACGATTACCTGGCTATTGCCGGCGGATCAAACGGCGGATTGCTGGTAGGTGCTACTATGACACAGCGCCCGGACCTTGCCAAAGTGGCCTTACCTGCTGTTGGGGTGTTGGATATGCTGCGGTATCATACGTTTACAGCCGGAGCAGGCTGGGCGGCTGATTACGGAACAGCGGAAGATTCGGAAGAGATGTTTTTATATTTGAAAAAATATTCTCCGTACCATGCCCTCAAGCCGGATACACCCTATCCGGCCACACTCATAACCACGGCCGATCACGACGACCGTGTGGTACCGGCACATTCGTTTAAATTTGCTGCCAGATTGCAGGAAAATAACACAGGACAGAACCCGGTGCTGATACGCATACAAACACGGGCAGGGCACGGTTCGGTGTCAACCAGCCAGCGGATTGAGCTGGCAGCCGATCAGTATGCTTTTGTCTGGTATAATATGGGCATCATACCGGAGCTGGCCAAAGAGGCGATGTAAATAAAGGAGGTAGCAGCGTACATTTGTTGATGTGCCTGCCCGGCTGAAAGACGGGTTGATTTGGTTTTAATTTTCGGAAGCTATCAGCAACAACTTCTTTCTCATTAATTAAATGGAGCCACTAGTTTTCAATGAATTTTCCCCCATGAGTGTCCCACTTAAGGTATTTTCTTCGGCGGAATGATTCAACGCCCATCATACAAGCTACTACACCATAAAAGCCAAGAGTATGGTCGCATTTTAGAGGCTCATTTTCTCTTATTGCGCCCAGGAGGTTCCGATGGTGTAAGGTAATATCTTCAGCTCCTGTTTTTTTGTAGGTAAAAATTTGGTCATCTTTCTCCTCTTCGCCTGTACTACTTATGACGGCTTCGTTAGTTGCTTCCTGAGGTGTGATTGTAAATCCCTCTCTTATGAATTCCAATGTTGCTTTGTGTCCTCTTATGACATGTCTGATTGGCATGTCATTTGCCATAGACGAAACGAGAAGAACCGTCATTTTTTCAGGATAATCTAACATCATATTAAAAGTATCCGGTATCTCTGCAACGCTATCGGCAAAATTCCACTTGCCTCCGGTGGCTACAACGTAATCCGGAAACGATAAACCAACTGATTTAATGATCCTTGTTACCCGGTGTATGAATAAATCAGTTGCAATCCCTCCCGAATAGTCCCAGTACCGTCTCCACTGAAAATATCTTCTGGGATCCCAGGGGCGTTTTGGAGCAGGACCGAGCCATGCATCCCAATCGAGATTTACGCCGGGTTTGGCATCAGAGTCAATTTTGTTAGCCCAGAAGTCATTGACATAATTCCTGGAATAATCAATGTGTGCCATTACAACTTTTCCAAGGGCACCTTCCTGAATCATTTGATGGGCTGTTTCATATGATTCGTCTGACATACCCTGCACGCCGACCTGCAGTTTGAGTTTGGTCCCGGCAATTTTTTCAGTAACTGCCCTTGCCTGTTCAATGCTATGTGTCATGGGTTTTTCAACATAAATATGTTTTCCGGCATCAATAGCATCCAGGGTCATTTGGTGATGCCAATGTTCCGGTGTAGCAATGAGCACATAATCCACATCGTTGGATTCAAGTAATTTTCGATATTCTTTAAACGTTCGGCCTTGTGTTAATTCTTTTGCCTTATCTAACCTGTTTGTGTAAACATCACAAATGGCCGTGATCCCGACTTTATCTGATTCCTTCATTTCCAATAAAGCATTCATATGGTCGTTGGCCATGCCGCCGCATCCGATAACTCCAACATTGATCCTTTCGTTCGCACCTGCAACACGCGAATAACTTTTTGCAAGCAGACCTGATCTGCTACCCAAAGCCACAATCCCGGCAGTAGCTTTTGTTAATCCCTTGACAAAATGTCTTCTTGATATATTCATTTATCCCATTTTAAAATAAAAAGAAATATTGCTTTAATTTCAAGTTATCCAATGGTGCGGTTAGATGCAAATCGATATCAACTTAGTTAACCTGGAAAATTCACATAAATTTTCCACCTGAAGGACTGACGAATGACAAAATAGTGACAATCAGCAGATTGGAGTACAGAAAAGATATTTTAAAAAATACAATGCTAAAATATGAATAACCTGAATTTATTTCTTTAGGTTTTATCTCTATTACGCCCAGGTTGGCCCCAATCCATTTTTTAACATTCATTTCTACAATAATTTATAATCTTGCCATGCATAGAATTCCAGAGGAAAGCCGGGTAGCAAATACCCTTTTAAAAAAAGGAACACACTTTTCTAATAGACTGCAAGGCAGGCAAGAG
>QIDJ01000056.1 GCA_003228395.1 Flammeovirgaceae bacterium | reverse complement strand
GGCAATTCAAAACGAGGCGTCAAAGCGCTATCAGGAGGTCACTCCTGATATTCCGGTGCATATTGCCCAGGTACAGCAAGTGGTGCTAAGTGGCGATCCGGCCGTGCGGCTTTTTGGCACAAGTTTACCCGACTATGAAACCCGCGACAACAACCTTTTTGCCATAGCTCCCGAAAGCGTGATGATCAACAATGCAACAAAAGAGTTTGAATTGGCAATTATTGCAAAAAATTTCGGCGCTGCTATAAATGACAGCATATCCGTGGCTATTACCCGCACGTTCAGTGATGGTTCCATATTTAACTATGATACCCTGATGGCACCCGGCATCTATCACGAAGATACGCTGATAGTTAAAATCAACAATGACTTCAGTAACAACGCCGGCCTGAACCGCTTTGAAGTAGTACTCAATGCAGATGGCCGTATTCCCGAGCTCGACTTGACCAATAACACCGGGATCCTGAACCTTTTGATTCCGCTGAATGGAACTGTAAACCTGCTTCCTGCTAAATACGCAATTGTTTCAGGGCAGCCGGTAAGGCTGCTTGCGCAGGCAGCAAGCCTGCTCACAAGTGTGCGGACGTTTATGTTTGAGATCGACACGGTTCATGACTTCACAAGTTCATTCAAACAGTCAGCCATGCTTGAGGGGAAAGAGCTTGCTGCCTGGGAGGTAAGTATTCCTGACATTGATAGCGTGGTGTATTACTGGCGAACAAAATATGCACAACCGCTGCCCGGCGAAGAAGACGAATGGGAGGAAAGCTCTTTTACGTATATTTCAGACAGCCCGGAAGGATGGGCGCAAATCAAATTTCCCCAGTTTAGCGGAGCCGGACTGGATGGAATCGTTGCCGACACTGAAGTGGAAAAATGGGCGTTTGAAGAAAACCAGACTTCCTTGCTTATTCAGACATACGGCGCGAATCATCCCGGGTTTAACTACCAGGATGTGGATGTGGAGATCGACGGGCAGAATTATATTTTTGCCGGGAGGCTTTGCCGCGATAATACCATCAATGCCATTGCATTTGATAAATCTACTGCGGTACCTTATGCGGCGTTGTTTGAAGGAATTTTCAGCCCGCGTACCTGTGGCAGGCAGATTCAGGTGATCAATAACTATTCGGAATCAGAAATTCTTGGAAACGGTAAATACCTCGTTAATTATATTGATGCCGTTAAGCAGAAAGACCATGTGGCATTGTTCTCGATCGGGCAAGTCAATTATTCTGCCTGGACGCTTGAAATCCTGGATAAACTCGGCGAAATCGGCGTGGCTGCGGCCGATATTCAGGCGCTGGCCGATGGCGATCCCGTCATCATATTAGGACGCAAGGGAGACGTTCCGGGCGATGCGGTAATCATCACGGCCGTTAACACGCCGGCGGATGAGCAGGCCATACAATTTTCTGAACTCGTTTCGGGAAAATTCTCCAGCGGAGCAATTACCAGTACCCCTGTGGGACCCGCAATGGAATGGACTACACTGAACACGTATGTCAAAACGAATGAAGTTTCCGGTCAATATGCGTTTGATGTGTATGGAATTAAAAATGACGGGAGCGAAACACTCGTACTTTCAGGGCTTGGCAGCAGCGTGGAAGATATTTCTTCCATTGACGCCTCCGTTTTTCCGAAAATACGGCTGAAGGGTATTTTCAGCGATGAGCAAAATCTTACGGTTCCGCAGTTGAAAAAGTGGCTGGTTATTTATCGTGTACCACCCGAAGGGGTGCTGGTTTTTACTGATGAAGAAACACAGATCACCTTGCAGGAAGGCGATACCACCCGCGCAGGATTTGCTTTTCTGAATGTATCAGAACAGGATTTTACCGACTCCCTGGATGTGCAGTACGCGGTTTTTAATCTTGAAACGAGGACAAAAGAAGATTTTTCATTCAGGATTGGGCCGGTTTTAAACGGTGACACCGCAACATTTGATACGCCCCTGAACACTTTAGGGAATGCCGGGCTTAACGACCTCAACGTAGTTGTCAACCCCGGAATATTACCGGAACAGGAGTATGGAAACAATATTATCCAGCTTTTCGGGTACATGACCGTAGAAAAAGATAACATCAACCCCCTGGTGGAGGTGACTGTTGACGGGGAGCATATTTTTGATGGCGACATCGTATCACCCAGCCCGTTTATCAGCATACGTGTTCGTGATACCAATCCATTTCTGTTGCTTCGGGATACTACCGTGGCCGATATTTTTCTCAAATCTCCATGTGAAGGATGCATACTGGAACGTATTCCGTATTCCGATCCTGCCCTGACATGGGAGGCATCGGAAGAAAATAAAAAACCTTTTGTGATTGAATATAATCCGCAAAACCTGGAGAATGGCGTCTATCTGCTCAAGGTTCAGGGGAGGGATGCTACCGGAAACAAAGCCGGCGAAGAGCCCTTCCGGATCCACTTTGAGGTAATTAATGAATCCACGATCACCAATTTTTACCCGTATCCCAATCCGTTTTCAAGTAGCACGCGGTTTGTGTTCACCCTTACGGGAAATGAAATTCCGGACGAGATAAAAATCCAGATCATGACCATTTCCGGGCGGATTGTGCGTGAAATTACACAGGATGAACTGGGTCCGCTCCGGATCGGAAATAATATTTCGGAGTTTGCCTGGGATGGCCGGGACGAATATGGCGATCAGTTAGCCAACGGCGTGTACCTGTACCGGGTAATTGTACGGATTAACGGCCAGGATGTGGATATGCGATTAACCGGAGGCGACAAAGCATTTAAAAACGGATTTGGCAAGATTTATTTGCTACGGTAATAAGCAGGGGGTGGTCTAAAGAGCTTCGTCATTCTGATTGAAACCCACGGAGTGGGTCGATTGAAGAATCTGATCTGATGAAACCTGGTTTTTATATGGAATTGATATTTGATTCATGAGTTCCCTGCCTGACGACAGGCAGGCTTCCCTGCCCGCCGTCGCTCAAGGCCATTGTGGCAGGCGGGCCTGCGGTCAGGATGACGAGACTTCTTTGGTCAGGTGTCCCAATTCCTGGTGTAGAAGCCCTCCTAAAACTGGTCTGAGCGTCCGCTCAGACCCCTCGCTGAACCAAGAATGCATTGTATAAAAGTTAAATCGCTGATGAAAAATTCAACAAAATACCTGTAGGCGGTACAGTATATTTGTAAATTCAGTCATGGGAAGAAAATACACCATTAGCGATCAATCACAAATACATTTTGTGACCTTCACGATTATAGATTGGTTAAAGGTTTTTGATGATCCACAACACTGCCGGATCTTCATTAAAAGTGTAAAATATTGTCAAAAACAAAAAGGATTGGAGGTTTACGCCTGGTGTATTATGCCAAATCATGTTCATATGATTATTGGAAAAACCGGTAATAAAAATATACAGGATATAGTACGTGATTTAAAAAGTTATACTTCAAGGAAAATCAGAATGAATCTTGAAGACAATGCAGAAACTGATTTGGCACCTAATAATATTCTTAAGCATCTTAAAAATGTAGCCGTTAGAAATAACAGAAAAACTAATTTTCAACTATGGCAATATCACTACCATCCTGTAGAATTATCCACAAACAAAATGATGGAACAGAGGCTTGAATATATTCACCACAATCCTGTTTCTGCCGGGCTTACTGATGTGCCCGAACACTGGAAATGGAGCAGCGCAATTGACTACTATGGTAGTAAAGGCTTGATTGATATTATTTTTATTTCATGATATGATAGGAACATTACCTTCGTAAATCGGTGTTTGGTCGAAGCGGACGCTTCGACCAG
>QIDJ01000160.1 GCA_003228395.1 Flammeovirgaceae bacterium | reverse complement strand
GGAGATCCATTTAAACAGCAAAGGTAAGGAGTAACTGAATGATTGTCAAATGACAATAATCATATAATCTATATCATATTGTAAATCAAGACTAAACCCTATTTTGAGGTACTGAGATAAGATTTAATCTAAATCAATGAGCTATTAAACTAAACATATTTTATGTCCACGCCCACACTGGCAACATCACTCCAAAATGACGGATAGGACTTTTCTACAACCTTTTGGTCGGTTATTTCAACGTTCATTATCATACAAAGAGGAGCAAATGCCATGGCCATCCGGTGATCTTCGTAGGTATTAATAACGGCTTGTGCGGGTAATGAATCACCCGGAACCAGGTCATATTTATCATCTCCGGTTTGTACAAACGTGCAATTGATTTTTGAAAGCTCATTCTGAAGCGCAGCAATCCGGTCGGTTTCTTTTATACGTAAGCTGCTGATTCCAGTGAATTTTGCTTTTATTTTTTTAGCTGCACACACTACGGCGACAGTTTGTGCCAGATCGGGGCAGTCAGTAAAATCAATGCGGACTTCAGGTTTAGCTTCAATTTTTGACAATTGTATGCCGGTATCATCGAAGGATGTTTTTACACCTAGTTCAGACATTATTTCAGTTATAACTATATCTCCCTGTAGCGATTTGCTTTTTAACCCCGGAAGAAAAATTTCAGCTTTTTTTGCAAGCGCAACAAAGGCAAACCAGTATGAAGCCCCGCTCCAGTCAGGTTCTATGGTGATTTTTGTACTCCCGATTGACTGACCAGGGATAGAAATTATCTGATTTCTCCACTCATAAGTAACACCAAATCGCGACAAAATGCTAAGCGTCATTTCAATATATGGTTTGCTGCCTGTTTTGCCAGTTAGCTCTACGGAAAGACCTTTTGGAAGCACCGGTGCTACCATGATAAGCGCCGAAATATACTGGCTGCTTACGTTTCCGGGAATGATCACATGCGCTGACTTTTGTTGTCTGAAACCGGATGTGCGAATAGGAGGATAACCAGTTTTATTTAAATATGTAATTTCACAACCAATCTGTCTAAGTGCATCCACGAGTATTCGAATGGGGCGTTCCTGCATGCGTAAAGTGCCCGTGAGCACCTTTTGCTGGCCGGTAATTGCATAATACGCTGTAAGAAAACGCATGGTTGTTCCTGCATCGCGAACATTTTGCACTTTATCGTCGTTGTTTAATAGTGAGAGTAGGGTTCTGGTATCTCTGGCGGTTGAGAGGTTGGTAATACTGGAATTTATTCCAGATAACGCCATTAAAATCAGAACCCTGTTGCTCTCACTTTTAGATCCGGGAATAGGAATAAAAATTGATTTGAGCTGCGAAGTCTTTATTAATAGAATACGTTCAGGTCTGTTCAATGTACTGTTTACTTGAATAGTTTAAAAATATATTTGAATAATAAAATCTTTTTAGCTACTTTTACGTATAATGAAATAAATAAATTTTTTCAGGCACGTTTATTGTCTCATTAAATTATTAATCAAAAATATGAATAAATCAGTCACTATACTTCTTGGGGTTGCTGCCGGAGCTTTTTTTGCCCTGGCGGCATTTTCAAAAAAGGGTCGTAAGCTTCGGAAAAACATGCTGAAGAAAGCTGATGAATTGAAAGAATCAATGATGTTGGATATTGAAAAAAAAGCCAGGTATATTCATGACTCTGAAGTTTTATACATCTAAGTTTTGAGATTCCGGTAATATCCTAACGCTTCAATGGCCCCGGCTCGATCTATTTCCACATCATAAACCGCCTTGCCAATATCTTTTAGCAGGGTGAAACATATTTTATTTTCTACATTTTTCTTATCCTGCAGAAGTATTTCCACATATGCAGATTCATTTAGTTGATTTAAATCTTTGTTTCCGAAAAATTTCAAAATAGTTGCCACAATTCTTTGGTGATTAGCTTCAGGCATTTCCAGGTTCCTGACCGATAACCAGGATTCGCAAATCATCCCGATTGCCACGGCTTCTCCATGCAGCATTTCCGCGCCGTTTTGTTGCAGAAAGATCCCTTCCAGTGCATGCCCTATGGTATGGCCAAAATTCAGAATCTTTCTGAGCCCTTTTTCCACCGGGTCTTCTTCAACAATTTCGTTTTTTATTTCAATTGACCTGTAAATCAGGGTTTTCCAGTCTGCATCAGTAAGATCTGCAATATTTTCCAGTATTTCAAAATAGGATGCATCGTAGATCAGACCATGCTTGATTACTTCAGCAAAACCGGAAATTCGCTGATTATCCGGTAAAGTTTCAAGAAAGGAGTGATCAATGATGACTTTACCTGGTAACCGGAAAACGCCTACTTGATTTTTAAATGGGCCAAGGTCAATTCCAAGCTTGCCGCCTATGCTGGCATCAACCATGGACAACAAGGTAGTTGGTATATGGATGAAGTCAATACCTCTTTTAAAGGTGGCCGCACAAAATCCACCCATGTCACCAATTACACCTCCACCCAGATTGATCAGCAGCGAATTCCTGTCAAAGCGCCGGGCAGAGAGCCATTCCCAGATATCCTTGCTTGTATCCAGATTCTTGTGGTTTTCACCGCTGTGTATGGTAAATACAGTATGGACGGGCAAATCGTTTTTCAACTTCGGATAACACAGTTCAACGGTGTTTTCATCGGTAAGCACACCTACTTTCGAATATCTGTTTTTAGCCAGGAACCGTTTGAGCGATAGTTGTACGGGATTTTTTATCGAAATATAGCCGGGGATCATGTTTTGTTTCCAGAATTATTTTTTTCCATAATTTCAGTCTGTGACCGGATAGATTCATCGTGAATTACCTTATATAGTTTTTCCACAAACTTTTTATCAAGATGAAGCGATGTGCCAATGATTCGGCGGGTTTTCAGAAGGTATTTCCACCGTTCAAGCTGGAAAACCGTAACATTGTTCTCCTTTTTATAGAATCCGATTTCATCTACAAGTTTCATACGGGCCGATAGCGTTTCAAGCATTTCCTGGTCCACCATGTCAATTTTTTCACGTAGTTCTTCCAATTTGGTTAAAAATCGCACATTATCGCTGGTTCTTGTGCGAATTTTAAGCCTTTCGATCAGACGCTTTAGTTCATCTGGTGTGATCTGTTGTTTGGCATCGCTCAACGCCTCATCCGGACGGATATGCACCTCTACCATCAAGCCGTCATAATCCAGGTCCATGGCTTTTTGACAAAGTTCCATGATCATGCTTCTTTCGCCGGCGATATGGCTTGGATCGCATATCAGCGGCAGTTGAGGCAGTTCACTCTTAAGTTCGATCGCCAGGTGCCAGGTAGGTGGATTACGGAACCGCGATTTCTGAAAAGATGAAAATCCGCGATGAACGGCGGCAAGCCGGGTGATTCCGGCACGGTTTATTCGCTCGAGCGCTCCAAGCCATAGCGATATATCGGGGTTGAGCGGGTTTTTGACCAATACCGGTTTATCCACCCCTTTCAGGGCTTCGGCCAGTTCCTGAACGGAAAAGGGATTTGCAGTGGTACGTGCACCAACCCAGAATACATCGATATTCGCTTTCAGCGCCTTTTCGACGTGTAGTGGGGTAGCCACCTCTGTTGCAAATTTTATGCCCAGTTCATCCCTGATTTCACCAATCCATTTCAAGGCGCTGTCGCCGGCTCCTTCAAAATTTCCCGGCCGGGTTCTCGGCTTCCAGACCCCCGCCCTCATAATGTCTATACCAATGGATTTGAGGCCTTTAGCAGTACTGAGGAGCTGTTCTTTTGATTCTGCACTGCAGGGCCCGGCAATAATAAGCGGGGCGT
>QIDJ01000113.1 GCA_003228395.1 Flammeovirgaceae bacterium | reverse complement strand
CTGATGATCCGGATCCAGCCCTTTCGCTGGCCACGCAGGGATATGGTGTTGGAAACTGGTACCTTTACAATGGGGATACACTGAAGGCTAATGCGGTTTTTGAAAACATCGCTGAAGGGGATTACTGGGCTGCATTTGGTTATATTGCGGCAGAAGCTGACCTGGCAAGGATGAAATAAATACCATGAATTCCGATTTTGATAAAAAACATAAAATTGATTTTTCAGGATTTGTAAAATTTAATCCCGCTTACCTGAAAAGTATGTTCGGTAACACGGATGTGTTGCCATTCTGGGTTGCTGAAACAGATTTTAAAACGGCTCCGGGAATAATGGAAGCCCTGAAAAAAACTGCCGAACAGGGAATGTACGGCTACCAGTACAAAACACCTGATCTGAAGAAAAACCTCGCCACATGGTTTAAAAAAAGGCATAACCTTACGATGAATACATCCGGTTTGCTGTTCACAACCAGCGTACTAACGGGACTTGCAGCCATCATTGACGAGTTTACCGTGGCAGGCGACGGTGTGATCATTCAGCCACCGGTGTACAGTGAGTTTCAATCCATAATAAAAAATCTGAACAGGCAGGTGATCAACAATCCGCTTAAAAATACTGATGGTAAATACCGGATTGATTTCGAAGACCTCGAAGAAAAAGCATCCGCAGGAACCAACAGAATCATGATCCTGTGCAACCCGCACAATCCGGTTGGCCGGGTCTGGACAGCGGAAGAACTCAGACAGGTGTCGGATATATGCATTGTTAATAACGTGTTGCTGCTCAGCGATGAAATACATTCCGATATCATCTATTCCGGTCATATGTTTAACAGTATTATGTCGCTGGAAGACGAGCATACAAACGCCTCCATAATGCTTGGTTCTCCCGGCAAAACCTTTGGAATTCCTGGGATTTCCGATGCATTCATTTATGCCCCGAATAACGCCCTGCGTGAAACCATCAAGTCACGCATCATGCGGTTTCGTCTTGGCAAATCCAATGCATTTACAAATGCTGCCACACAGGCCGCATGGTTATCCGGAGGTGAATGGCTGGATGAAATGATCTCCTACCTGGAAAACACCATACAATACCTCGATAAATTTCTTAAGGAAGAATTGCCTGACATCACGCTTACCATTCCCGAAGGGACTTATCAGGTTTGGCTCGATTTCAGAAAAAGGGGGCTGGATGAAAAGGCATTGAAGCATCTGCTCACCAAAAAAGCCGGGCTCGGCCTGAATTTGGGCAGGCAATACGGTGAAGAAGGAGCCGGTTTTGCCCGGATGAACATCGCATCACCGCTGCCGGTGATACAACAAGCCATGGAACAACTAAGAACTGCCATTAACATCCGATAATAAAATTCTGCAATCCGTAACCTTAATAATGCTTACCTTTACACCAAAAAGTACACGACCGGTTTATCGGGTTCAATCCGGTTCAGTGTCGGGATGAGTTGAATTATTTTTAAGGTATTTATCAAACCAGTATTTAACCATTTCATCCACTTCATCATCAAATTTGTTGAGGCCGTGGTCGCCGCCTTCAAACATCACTAGCCAGTATGGTACTTGTGCTTTTTGTAGTGCCAACGCCATATTCAATGATTCTTCAGGTCTGACAGCGCACCCCCTACAACCTCCGCTTTAATACGACAGGTTTTCATCAGTGATAGATAGGTCATCATACCTCCCCTGCTCCAGCTATACATTCTGATTTTTTTCTTATCGGTTTCAGGTAATTGTAACATTTTCCACTCAAAACAGTCTTTATATCTGTGTGCTTTATCTAAAATAAACCAGCTATGAAAAAATCAGTGATGCTCCCGTTAATCATTTGCTCCCTTTCCTTTTCAGCCATTGCGCAATCAAAAGTTACGGACCGCGATCTGGAGGGGGAATGGAAAATGGTCTTTGACTTCAGTAAAAAAGACCTGGAAGAAGATATTGAAGATAGTTACTGGCTAGGAAGTCTGTTTTCAAAACCCCTGTCCCGTTTTGTAGTTAATTTGCTGGAAGACGTTGATATTCAGATGGAGTTTCTTCAGGAAGGGAGATTGAAAATCACCGTCGAAGCGTATGGCAAGGAAGATGTTGAATATGAAGAATGGTACATCAATTCGCATGGCGAGCTTGTTCTGGGTGATGATGACGATAATGAAATCTGGCTGTTTGAGGATAATAAGCTGTTTCAATACGATAAAAAATCAAAAGGAAGGCTTGAAAAACAACCGGTTTTTCTTGTACGGCGATAATATCCCAACCCGGGCTCGGGCTACTCTGCGGGTTCACTCACACTTTTCTTTTTCTTTTTTGTCAGGTAGTTCTTCATGTCCACTTCCTGCATGACTTTTCGTGCTGCATTACGTCGTTTATATTTTCCTTCCCAAATAAACCCGATTTCATTCAGGGCCTGAATATGGTGTTTTTTTACAAGTCCGCGACTTCTGACTTGCGCTACCCAACTACCAAGTTTTTTAGTTTTACCCGTTTGGGGAATATCAAAATGCCCGTGCTTCTTATGAAAACGTTTAAGCTTGGCAAGATTTTTTGAAAACAGTTCATCTTCCATATTCCAGATAAACCCTATCGCATTCAGTCTCTGAATCCGGTCCAGCGGAAGCCTGTTTTCATTATAGAGTCTCCTCATTTCATTTACCCATCGGGATAATTTGTGATTTTCTGATCCTTTGCCGTAAGCTACCTGACTTACATGTAACGTATTGTGCTTCTTTTTGTACGCCAACAATTGTTTTACCCTTTCCTCAAACGTCATATTGTCGGTGCGCCAGGGAAAATCTATTGAACTTAGTAAATCACTCCTTAATGGTTTTAATACTCCACTCCGATATTGCCTCCGTTGATTTTTAACCCAGTTGTAAAGGGAGTTCCACCCGGTATTTGGTTTTGGGTATTTTTCACCTGTTCCTTTTTGGTAACGGATCAATTCATCAAAATGTGCTTTCCACTTTTTATCCTGATGGTCCTGATAGGTAGAAGACATGGTAATTTAAGCTATGTTGTATAAGATTAAAAAATAATTTATCGCTTTAAAAAATAATTGTATGCGTATTCAAAATTAAAAAAATACTTTTCCAATTTATATAAAAAAAATAAGAAATAAAGTCCTTTTAATCAGTAATATCAGGTAAACCATATTAATAATCATCACCCGGTGCAAAAATATCCTTCCTGACCATCCACTTTCCACGCGTAAAATCAGGAAATTTTACCGGCACACTTCCCATTGCAACAGACTGTTCGGAAAGCGGACTTATGGCGCTCCACGAAGCGGCATCATAAGCATCTAACGGTGTCGGTACGCGTCTTTTTATGGATTCGACAAATGCATTTATCACGAAGAAATCCATTCCCCCATGACCAGCTCCTACTGCTTCACTTTCAAATTTTTTCCATAAAGGATGATCGTATTTCTCCATGTATGCATTATCCGACTCCCAACTGTGTTTTTTCTCGCTCACCCCTTCGATGTACAACGAATTGTTCAGATCCATCCACAATCCACGTGTACCCTGCACCCTGAATCCCAGTGAATACGGCCTCGGCAGGTTTGTATCGTGTTGAACCATCACCGTTTCGCCATTGGTTGTCTTGATAATGGTAGTAATGATATCACCCAGCTTAAACCGCACGTTGGCATTCGGATGATCTTCGCCTCCATGTTTTACAATGTAATCATGCAGTCCCCGCGACTTGGTGGCGGTGGAAGTGAGGTATTCAAACCGGTTACCCAGCTCAATGCTCAGCATTATAGCTACGGGTCCGGCTCCGTGGG
>QIDJ01000112.1 GCA_003228395.1 Flammeovirgaceae bacterium | reverse complement strand
GGTGCTGAATACTGGACCCTGACCAGAGCGGGATCGGCAGATGCAGTTACTGTGACCTTATATTGGGAAGATGATATCCGAAGCGAAATAAGTGATCTAACTGATCTGATCGTGGCCCGATATGATTTAACCCAGTGGGTAAGCGAAGGGCAGTCGGCCAACTCAGGAACGATCACCCCTTCAGGAACGATCACCTCGAATGCGGTAAGTAATTTCAGTCCGTTTACCTTTGGTTCCCAAAACGGCAACAATGCCCTGCCTGTGACCCTGGTTTCATTCAATGCCAGGCAAATTGAGGATCATGTTATGCTCATATGGGAAACAGCCAATGAACTGAATAATGACTATTTTACCCTTGAGCGTTCCTATAATGGAACAGATTTTTACCCTGTAACCACCATCAATGGAAAAGGGACGACAGACCGGTTTAACCGCTATTCATTTATTGATTTTCCGGTATCATCAGGCGTAGTTTATTACAGGCTTTCTCAGACTGACTTCGATGGAACCACCGAAATCTTTAAGATCGTAAATGTAAATTATTTGTCTTTGCAACAGGATGTTATTGTGTATCCAAACCCGGTAACCAATTCGACATTCCAAATGGTATTGCCGGGGGAAAATGAAGGTGATCATGTTCGAATCGAAATCTATTCGTTATCAGGCGAAAAAGTGTATTCCAATACTTTTTCAGTTCAGAACCGGCGGGAAATAGCCATTGATACGGATCACCGGATTGAAAAAGGGTTATACCTGGTAATGATTGAAATGTCCGGGAAAGTTTTTACCAAAAAGCTCTTAATCGAATAGGTTTATTTCTTTTTCCAAAACCGGGGTACCAGCATCGGAACTTCATTTTTGTACCGGAGATACGTTTCACCAAACTCATCGATCAGTTTTTTCTCTTCAAGATATATGCCGATAACCAGGTAGAGTAGCACACAGGCAAGGGTGACAAATGAGGAAGTCTTGGGTATAAATAAGGTAAATCCAACTACCAGCAGTATGGTAGCCGAGTAAAGCGGATGTCGTATTTTGCGCAGAATGCCCCTCATGTGCAACATCCCTCCGGTAGTTTCTTCGGCAAGGCCCAGAAATTCCTTCAGATTATATTGTTTAAATGACGCTTTGAGGATGATTATGCCCCAGAAGCTCAGGAAAAGTCCGGAATATTTAATGCCTTTTCCAGCGGTAAACACATACTCATCCTTCATTACGGATGCATATAAAAGAATAGCAATCAGTCCGAATGAGGCAAGCGAGGTATAAACGATCCGGTAAGAACGGACCGTAAAACGAAGATGGGTATAAAAATAATTTTTAATCGATGTAGCCGCAAATACACTGTGAAGTGCAAAATACATAATCCATAAACCTGCCAGGATGAGATATTGGTCGTTCATTGTCAATTGTACCTGAAAGCAAATTTAGGGAACTGTATAGAGAATAAATTTGGTATTCTTTTATAATTTACACCGGATAATGCGCCATATAAAAATCGGAATATTAAAAGAGGGAAAAATACCTGTGGATGAGCGGGTGGCGCTAACGCCGTCACAATGTGTACGCGTTGAAAAAATTTTTCCTGAAGTAAAAATTATTGTTCAGAAAAGCCCGGTTCGCTGTTGCAGCGATCAGGAATATATGAACGCACAGATTGAGATGGCCGACAATATGCTGGAATGTGATATACTGCTGGGGATAAAAGAGGTTCCGGTAATAGAACTTATTGATAACAAAACCTACCTGTTTTTTTCGCATACTATAAAAGAGCAGCCTTATAACCGGGTATTGATTCGTGAAATTCTGAGAAAAAAAATCAGGCTCATTGATTATGAGTGCCTTACTGACACGTCAGGAGCACGTGTGATCTCATTCGGGCGATATGCAGGCATTGTAGGCGCTTACAACGGCATTCTTACGTATGGCTTGCGTTACAATCTGTTCAATCTTAGGCACGCCCACGAATGCGACGATCTGGAAGATTTGAAAAGTGAGTATAAAAAAGTGACCCTTCCTTCCGTTAAAATTGCTATCACCGGAGGAGGAAGGGTAGCAAAAGGCGCCATGGAAGTGCTGGATGACATGAGTATTACTAAAGTACCGCCTGAGGAATATCTTAATGGGAGGTATGATAAACCTGTATATACGCAATTCAGAAGCGAATATTATAATATGAACAGCAACGGAGAGCCATATGACAGGCAGGAATTTCATGAACATCCGGAACGGTTTGTATCAGACTTCTATAAGTTCGCAAGAAATACAGACCTGTTGATTGCCGCGGCGTACTGGGATACGGATGCACCGGTCTTATTCACAAGAGAAGATATGCTGAAGGAGGATTTCAGAATAAAAGTAATTGCTGATATTACCTGCGATATCGAGGGATCAATCCCGAGCACAAAAAAAGCAAGCACGATTGATGATCCGTTATATGATTATAACCCGAAAACGAATACAGTTGAAGAACCTATGTCTGATGAAAGCAATATTACAGTGATGGCGGTTGATAATCTACCGTGTGAGTTACCCACTGACTCCTCTTACAATTTTGGCGAACAACTTATTGCCAATACACTGCCGTCGTTACTCGGGACAGATGATGAAGGTATTATTGCACGTGGTACAGTCACCCTGAACGGGTCGCTTACACAAGATTTTGCCTATTTACAGGATTATGTAGAAGGAAAATAAACGAACTTATTTTTTCTACAATGCAAGTTTATAGATAGTAGACTCTAATTAATCTATTTGGGGCTGTGCAAAAAGTCTTAACAGATCTTACCGATAATTTACCGCATAATGGTTTGTTGGAATGGTTGTATTTTAGCCAAATTTTTACGCACCTCTAAATCTTCTCCAAGGAGGAGACTTCTTATAATAGAGCCTCCTTGTGGCTGGAAAAATAGTCATTTTTTCTAAGTTGAATATATTTATGGGGGCCTCAGAATGACGACTTCCTTGTTGATGCGTAAATCCCGGTTATCCTATCCATTCATCGAAACAAGGAATTCATCATTGTTTCGGGTTCCTTTCATTCTGGACAGCAGCAATTCAATGGCTTCATTGGAATTCATATCTGACATAAACTTGCGGAGTATCCAAATTCGCTGAAGTTCTTCCTTATCCATAAGCAGGTCTTCGCGGCGTGTTCCTGATGCAGGCACGTCGATTGCAGGATAAATCCGTTTGTTCGAAAGTTTGCGATCCAGTACAAGTTCCATGTTACCGGTTCCTTTGAATTCCTCGAAAATCACCTCATCCATTTTTGAACCGGTTTCAATCAGTGCGGTGGCAATAATGGTAAGAGATCCGCCGTTCTCTACATTACGTGCAGCTCCGAAAAACCGCTTGGGTTTATGAAGGGCGTTTGCATCCACTCCGCCTGAAAGGATCTTACCGGACGAAGGCACTACGGTATTATGCGCCCGTGCAAGGCGCGTGATGGAATCGAGTAAAATAACCACATCGTGACCACATTCTACCATTCGTTTGGCTTTTTCCAGAACAATGGCTGAAACTTTTACATGTTTTTCAGCCTGTTCATCAAAAGTAGAGGCAATAACTTCTGCATTTACGCTTCGGGCCATGTCTGTAACTTCCTCAGGCCGTTCATCAATCAGCAGAATAATTAAATATACTTCGGGATGGTTTTCTGCAATTGCGTTGGCAATTTGCTTCAAAAGCACCGTTTTACCTGTTTTAGGCTGTGCAACAATCATTCCACGCTGCCCTTTTCCTATAGGTGAAAAAAGATCAAGAATACGTGTGGAATATTTATCCGGTTTAGTGCTAAGCCT
>QIDJ01000344.1 GCA_003228395.1 Flammeovirgaceae bacterium | reverse complement strand
GGTCATACCATCAAATTTTTCAGCAGCACGGGCTTTGGTCCATTCTTCGTGATAGCGATACTGCAGGCGCCCTTTTGCATCCCTGCCTGTAGCCTGCAGGTGGCTGTCAGGATCCAGTGATATCCAAACCGCATCCCAGGCGGGTGGAAGCACCAGTTTGTTGCAACGCTCAATGGTTTTTGTATCGGTAATCAATTTGCCGTCCGGGTATAGATACTCCCAGCTAATCACCTTTTTACCGGCAACCACCTTGTTTGACTTTTTTCTGGATATGCCTTTTTCCGCCATAATAGATCAGGTTAAATATCTATGATTTTACAAAATAGTCATTTATTGCCATAAAAAAATAAAAGCTTATACCTCATTAATTTGCTGATTTCTTCTACTGAAATAAAGATATGAAAATGCAATTGTAAGAATAACAGTCAGTACAATTACTGTCCTGAGCGTGGCAGATCCGGCTGCAAGGCTATTATTAAGCGTCTCAAATTTGGTATCATAGATCCTTCCCAGGACAGGCTGGGCAATCGCACCACCCAGGAAGCCGATTCCTCCCATTATGGCAAGACCCAGGGCCCCGCTCTTGGGTATGTTCTCGTTGACAAATCCCAGCATGGTGGGCCAGAAATAGGTTATTCCAATTGCAAATACGGCTGCTGCGCCAAAGCTCCAGTATCCGTTGGCATAGCTCAGGAGCAATAAACCAATTCCGGAAAAGATGGCTGATCCCAGCAGTACTCCGCTGGGAGACAACCTGTGAACAATGGGCCCGGCTACAGACCGGCCTACAGCCATTATACCGGATATCCAGACCAGTAACAAAATAGAATGGATGCCTTCGCTTTTCATCACATCTTCAAGCAATGCCGTCATCCACTGGTTTGAGCCAAGTTCTGTAGCTGCTGTCATGATCATGCATGCTGCCATGAACAAAAACAAGGGGGATACCACGGCCTTGAGCATGTCCTTGTAGGTGTATCCTGCAGAGACCCTTTCCGTCTTGGGAAATTTCGGACCCAGGAACATGATACCGTAGAGTACCGTGGGAATCAGCATTGCTGCCATTTGCAATCTCCATCCATACCCGAGCGCTTCCAGTGCAAATACCATCAGGCCGCCGATCACTATTCCCCCGGGAAACCAGACGTGAAACTGGTTAAGTTTTTTGGTCTTGTCGTCCACATGCATCCCGGCTATCAGCGGATTGGTGGAGGCTTCCACACTTCCGTTGGCAATTCCGATCAGAAGCGTGGAAATGAAAAGAGACCAGAATCCGGTTGCGAAAATAGTAAGCAGTATCCCTGCCACATGACAGGTGAAGGCTACATAAATGATCCTTTTCATGCCGATGATATCTACCAATGGACCTCCCAGTACCATGGCCACGGTAAATCCCCAGAAAGCAGTTCCGATGATCCAGCCTACCTGCTCGGCAGTGAGACTGAACTCCTCCCTCCAGGGTTCGATCATGCCTGCCCGGGTGGCAAAAGTTAAGGCTGTTACAACCAGTGCAACACAACTTGCATTAAACAGAAGCGACTTTTTGATGTTTTCCATTTGTGTAGGATTTGGTTTAGTTAACCCAGATTTTATCCACAGAATTACCGTGACAACTGTTGCAGTCACCATTGGTTACTATTGATTGCATGTGTTTTGTGGACTGGCTGCCCTGAGCAGAAGGGTATAACCCAATACCAAATTCTATGCTTTCGGTGGTGTAAAAATTACCTAATGCATCAACCTGAATGGTATATGCCAATGTGCCTGCGCCACCTGGTTCTGTAAAAAGTTTAATAGTGGCATTTGGATATGGATTTGTCTTCAGGCTATCATAAACGGTACCGGCCACATTAAACCAGCCTTCGCCCGGACCACCTTGCACATGACAAGCCATACAACTCTGGCCCGTATTGTGACTTTCAGTGCCACCATACACACTGATTTTTTGTTCATTGGGTTCGATCCCCTCATTTTCACACGATTGAATCAGCAACGCCATCGGGAAAGAAAGCGCGACTATCCATTTTAATTTCATCTGTTTATAAGTAATAACGCTCAAAAGAATATGCATGAGCGCTAATTTATGATTTTTATGATTGCGCTTCAGTATGTCTGAGGGATTATTGTTTAATTGACAAATTCAAAAAACAGTATTTGCCCGGTTAACCGATCAATTATCAGTAGTCGAAATTAAATGAGGGTGGCTCAAAAATTTTATTATCTCCCACCAGCATTCCAGAGATTGAAGATTTTTATTAGATAAGTTGTCCATATCTAATATTTGATTTATTCCGGTTCGGGGGTCGACTATTTAGAAAGAATCCGTTTTACCACTTCTTCAGTTAAAGTTGGCATATCTCCGTTTTATTCAGCAACAAATATCACTTTATATTGATCTTCAATCGCTTTCACTTCAGCATCTGATAAGGCACTGAACTCCCTTTCCCTGGCCCTTTTAGAAAACGTGCCATTATTTTGTTCTAAAAACCGGGCAAGCATGGCAACCATATTATCCGGCATTTCAAATTCATCATCGAGGTAGCGCTTAAATTCGTCATAACGTACCAAATACGTCACCTCATCTGGAATAATATTTTGAATGGTATCATTCACACAATCATACAGAAACCCGGCTTGTCTTGTGGCATCAAAATACCGGTAATAGTCAATGGTTTCGTTCAGCACTTCCACATTGTTGTCAGGTGTTGTTTTCCATTCAATGAAATCGAGTATGGGGTGTGAATACGTTTCCAGCACGTTGCGGTAATCGTCGATATGATCAAGAATGGAAGCGGAAACCGGAAATATGATGCCCTGCTGTGCAAACTTTTTACGTGCCAGAATATGATGAATAAGGTAACGGTGGATACGTCCGTTGCCATCCACAAAGGGATGAATAAATACAAAACCAAAGGCGATTATCGCAGCAGCCAATACAGCATCTATTTCCGCTTCTTCCAGTATTTTATTTGTGGCAAGCAAGCCTTTTATTAATGGTTCCACATCCTGCCAGCGTGCGGAAACGTGGTCAGGTATAGGTTCTCCGGTAACCCGGTCGTGTTCACCTACAAAGCCGCCCTGTTGGCGAAATCCCATTTTTACGAACCGGCTGTTTTCTATTACTAATTGCTGTAACCGCAACAATTCTTCATTGCTCAATGGTTTCACAACGGCTTGTCCTATGGCATGCCCCCATCGGGCTGCTCGCTTACTTTTGGGGCTCTCACCTTCAATAGTAAAGGAAGCCTTTGAATCTTTTAGCAACAGGAATGCGGAAGCGCGTTGCAGCAAGTCCTTGTGTATGGTTTTCAAAAAGTCATTTTTTTTACCGGATAAGTTTGAAATAATGTATGCCTCCAGTTTTTTGGTTTTATAAATAAGAGGACAAAAACCTTGCGTGCCTGGTAGATTGTTGATAATACGATGCCGTGATGAACTTTTTCCTTTAATGGTATATTGTAGTTTTTCATTTAAAAGTTGTACCGGGTTCCCTCTATCCAGATCAGGTATGTTTAACTTCCTATTAAAGAGCCATTCATATAAAAACCAAATTTTTCTACTCGATTTGCCCAAAGATTCAATTTGCACTAGTTCTTCAACTTCTTCTTGAGAAAGTTTTTCAAATAATTTTTTAAATACAAGTAGATTTATTCCTTCATATTTTAGAGCAAATACTAATTGTTTATACAACGTATCTTCAGGCTCGTGACGCGATGTAAATACTTGCCACCCATCGTTAATGTATTGCCTTTTTTTTGTGCTAATAAGTGCTAACTTTTTAGGTAAAGGTACTGGCAAAGAGTACGATTCTATTAT
>QIDJ01000131.1 GCA_003228395.1 Flammeovirgaceae bacterium | reverse complement strand
GAAAAGTAATAAAAGCAAAAGCAGCAGGATATGGGCTATTGTCCTGATCATACTCATTATTGTAAATATATCAGCGCTCGTAACGATCGCAGCCAATACCCGGTTTTTTAAAAAAGGAGAAATTTCCCGTTTTGAAAGACCTGATTACCGAAGTAACAGGGCAAGAGGTGATTACGAAAAGCGTTTCCTGGAACCCCTTAACCTTACGGCTGAACAATCAAAGAAGTTCGCCACTATAAGAGACGAAAACAGAACCCGAATGATGGAATTGTACAAAAAGATGTCAGAAAACCGGGATAAACTCAACATTGCGCTTACCGAACAACAACTCAACCTGGAAGAAATCGAAGCATTAAACGGTGAGATCATCCGTACCGATGCGGAAATTCGACAACAAATTATAAACCTGAATCTGGAAATGAGAAAAATACTGACTCCGGATCAGCTTGAACAATATTTAGAGATGATGAAGAGTCACAGGCATAGAGGAAAAGGGTTTGGAAGAAGTGGCGGACAAACACTGAATATGATCGAACCGGCTTTTTACAATAAAATGAAAACTAATTAGGTAACTTTTAAATTTCAGAATTATGAACAAGACAGTAAAAAAATTAGCAATTGTATTATTGGCGCTTACTCCCGTAATGGTAATGTTTGCATTTGCACAGCGCCAGGACCCTGGTATGAATGACCGGCAACGGCAATTCAATAAGGGCGAAATGAGGATGCAGGGCATTCCGGATCTTACCGATGAGCAAAAGGAAAAGATAAAGGAATTGCACCTCGGAATGATGAAAGAAGCATTGCCTATCAGCAATCAGATCGCAGAAAACCGGGCTAAATTGAAGACGCTTTCAACCGCTGATCCGGTGGATATGAAAGCCATTGATAAACTGATTGACGACAATGCCGGACTGCAGGCAAGCCTGAAGAAGAAGATGGCGGCTACGCATCAGGAAGTAAGAAAGTTGCTTACAGATGAACAACGAATCGTATTTGACAGCAGGGCCGGCAGAAGAGGAGGAGACCGGTTTGGTAGAAGGAATTCCATGAGAGGGAACTGCATAGGTGGGAGGAATGGCAACAGGCCGTTTTATGGAAGGCAATCACAGAACTGATCATATGAATTAAGGTTAGGGTTAAATTAGGTTATTCCAAAGTGAGGGAATCCGGTGCGTTTTTAAGGTACCGGGTTCCTTTTACATTAAAAGGACCGAAGACGAGGAAATTAATACTTGATCGCTGCAGAAATGCACTAACTTTGATATAGTTTGGTGGCAGGAAAAAAAATTAAAAAGTGATTATCTATAACGTAACCGTAGGCATTGATTCGGACGCAGAAAAAGAATGGCTGGAATGGATGAATGAGGTCCACATCCCGAAAGTGATGGCTACAGGCATGTTTCAACGATACGATATTTACAAAGTGTTGTCACACGAAGGAGATGAGGCCTCCTATTCGATCCAGTATATTTCGGATTCGATGGAAAAGGTAGAAAAGTATTTGAATGACTTTGCCCCTACATTGGCCAGGGAACATCTGGAACGATACCAGCACAAACATGTTGCCTTCCGCACGCTGCTGGAAAAGGTTGGGTAGGATTATCCCCGGTGCAGGGCCCACTAATGATGCATCAACGCATGAAATCACAGAGCTGCATTCATACGCCTGTATTCTTTTTAATTTGAAATTAACCGGTAATACCTTAGCTGAACCCATCCGATAAATATTCCCATAATCAGAATCATTATCAGCAACGGCGTATTGGCCAGTATCAGCAATAACTGTATGAGAATCAGATAAAATCCGATTTTTCCTATTTTATCAAGCGGCATTTCCCTTAACATCATGATTTGCAGAAACATCCAGGTTAATACGGAACCGTAAATCATAAGGTATATCAAAGTAAGGACAGATTCCTCATGTGGAAAATATTTTAACATGACAAAATATTCAGGAATACTGATTATTAATACCGCTATAGCCTGGTAGCTTATTCTTTTAAAAAAAGTAAAAGGCAGGTTTCTGAATACAGGAAGCTGTTTTCTTTCGAATTGAAAATAATCGAACATCAGTACCATATTACCGTTGAAGCCCAGCAATACGCCTAATCCTAAAATTCTCCAGTCATAATCATCCGTGCCATAGAGCAGGAATGATGCGGCTATGATAGCCAGGCTGACGGCTTTTGACAGGAGCAGCAACAAGGGTTTTTTACCTAACAGAAAGCTGAAATACCATACCGGATAAGGCCGGGTAAATTTTTTGTTGATAAACTGACTCATACGGCTTGCACCTTCATCAGGATATGTTTTCTTTAAAAGCGCCATATAGTAAAAAGGGGGCGTTAAAACACTTAATACCGTGAATCCAGCCAATAATCCGGCGTTTACATACTGGTTAAGGGTAATTGTAAACGTCAGAATAAAGAGCGTATATATCGTAACCGGCAGATTTAATGTTAACTGCATCAGGCTGAACCAGTAAAACTGCTTGCTTGCCGGGTAAAGCGATAACTGTCGCATATACCAGTACGCCTTTTGTGTCAGGGTATTTCTTATGTATAAAATAGAGTTTAAAATATATACCGACCAGATACTGATAGCGATTAATGTAAGAAAAGTATCTTTTGCTGTGTATTTGGCGATGAAGATATGTTCCGTACCGCGTAACAAACCTGCGGCAACATATAACAAAATAAAAAAGAACCCGGCATGCGCCTGATAGAAGGGTTTCGTATATGAGCGGAAAAAAAGACCGGTAATTTTCATGCTTTTAACCGGAAAGATGGGTGTCGTGCAATAAGAAAGTTTTGGTATATGATAAACGGGAGTCCGTATCCTTGATATGTGAAGAAATCAGAAATGTGGTATCCTTTGAATGGTGAAGTTTTTGTATCAGTTCTGTTAGGATATGGATGGTATCATGGTCAAGTGCAGCAAAGGGTTCGTCGAGAATTATCACGTTCGGATTTCCCAGGAAGGCAAAGATGAGCGCCGTTTTTTTAAGCATCCCGGTAGAATAAGTTCCAATGGCCTGATTGATAAAAGGAGCCATTCCGAAATGATCAACCAGGTACTGTTGTTGATTGATTGGAGCATTTTTGGCTCCTCCGATAAAAATAACCAGGTCTTTGAGCGTAAGGAATCCGGGAAAAATGGGCTCGGCGTCACAATAATTTAAAATTTTCCGGTAAGCGACCGGTTGTTTTTTTACACTGATATGCTGTATCAGGCAATCGCCTTCAAACGGGATAATACCGCTCATAGCTTTAAACAATGTTGATTTTCCTGAACCGTTTTTACCTTCGATCCGGTAAATTCCTGTTGAAAGTTCCAGCAACTTTATCGCAACAATGGTTTTGCCGTTATAGGTCTTACTGAAGTCTTTTATGACAATCATAAACAGGAATTATATCAAACTTTTCCTATGCCTGTTAAAAACGTGTTTATTTTTTAAAACGATAAAATCGAACAAATGATTGAATAATGGATGTTAAATAATTTTATGGGAGGAGGCGGTCAATAAACCGGAACCGGATTAGAGGGTTTTTGGCCGGTCGGCATCGGATGACAAGGGCCCTATTGTCATGTTTTTATCGGCAATTGATTTACTCGATAAGGAATTCAACGGAATGTCCGGCATAAATATTAAAGTGATTCTGGATGGCGAAGAAGAGAAGGGTTCGCGGCACCTGGAACATGCTGTAGTGAAGTATAAGAATTTACTGATGGCTGACTATATGGTTATCAATGACGGTCCGATGCATCTTACAGGCAAACCCACGCTAATCTATGGTTGCCGGGGCATAACAGGCATC
>QIDJ01000026.1 GCA_003228395.1 Flammeovirgaceae bacterium | reverse complement strand
ACTGGATAACGAGCAAATCACCATTGGTATTGTGGAGTCTGTTCAGGGAATTTGCTGGACCCGGTTTGTGATTACCGGAGAAGCAAACCATGCAGGCACCACTCCGATGGAATTAAGAAAAGACGCCGGGTATGTGGCCACACAAATTGCCACCAGGTGTCGGCAGCTTACCGGAAAATACCCGGAGTTACAGGCCACCGCCGGGATGATCGAATTTGAGCCCAATCTGATCAATGTTATCGCTGGCAAGGCAAGCATTTCCGCTGACCTGCGATGCCCGGATAAACAACTCCTTGAAAAGGCTGAAATCGCATTGGAAAAATTTGCATACGAATGTTCGTACGGTGAAAATTGTGAAATTGAGATCAGCCCGCTAACACGTGTTGACCCGGTTATATTTGAAAGGTGGGTAGTTTCATCTGTTGCAAACAGTGCCCATTCACTTGGTTATACCACCAAAAGAATGGTAAGCGGCGCAGGGCACGATGCCCAGTTGATGGCAAGCGTTTGTCCGGCAGCAATGATCTTCATTCCAAGTAAAAACGGGATCAGCCATAGCGTAAAGGAGTATTCCAATCCTGATGACTGCGTAGCCGGAACAAATGTATTGTTACATACTGTGATTTCGCTGTCAGGTCGTTAGTTTTGATGTTAGTTCAAACAGAAACACCATGTTTTCAAAATCATGCCAGTATGCACTTCAGTCGGTTATCTATATTGCATTGCATAGCCGGAACGGAGGCAGCATTGGCCTGAAAGTAATTGCTGACCATCAGGAGATACCGAATCATTTTCTCAGTAAAATACTCCAAAAACTAGTGAAAAATAACATTCTGATTTCAACAAAAGGTCCGAACGGAGGATTTGCATTAAAGCAAAGCGTAAAAAACATCCGTCTGATGGAAGTAGTAGAAATCATTGATGGCCATGGCATATTTGACCGGTGCGGGATAGGCCTTAAAGAGTGCTCCGATGCCAATCCCTGTCCGATCCATTTTGACTACAAGCAAGTGAAAGAGAAGATAAAACAACTGCTTTCTGATAAAACATTGAGTGACCTGATCAAAGACATTGAAATGGGCAATTCAATTGTATCGTACCGGTAAACCGGAAAAAGGAGTCAAAAACATCAGCTTATCTGAAGCCCGGCCTTCTGCTACCCACACTGCGAATACCCGCAACTCTTACAATTAAGACAACCTTCCTCATAAACCAGGGAGGCATCCCCGCAGGATTTACAGATATTATCCAACGGTTTGGTACCATCAGGGATAAGTTTTGACAATGCCCGGATAACTCCATTCTTCCAGCTATTTAGTGAATCCTCGTTAAGATGCAGGTTGGAGATAATGTTAATCACATATTTCAGGGGCATACCATGACGTAAGATACCGGAAATAAGCCGGGCATAATTCCAGAATTCGGGATCAAATGACCTCGATAATCCTTCGATCGTCACATTGAAACGGTCTCTGTCCTTATACCGGAAATCATAACGGCTTTTGCTGTCTCCGTTTTTACTCTTGATTACCTCGCCTTTCGCAACATAGCCGGGAATGCCAAATGAATCCTCTGCCTTGCCCGTAAATATTTCATACGGCTTGTCATTGAGCAATCCAATCACTGCAATCCATTTTTCTTTATCATTATTGAAACGGATCACCTTGGCTTCGAGTATTTTCGGTCGTTTGGGCGCCGTAGTTTCGCCGAATGAATCACCGATTGGCTCATTCGAAATCAATACACCGTCTCTTGATCCTTCCCTGTAAACCGTAATGCCTTTACAGCCGTTTTTCCATCCCTGCAGGTAAATTTCATCAATCACTTCTTCTTTGGTATCCTGGGGAACATTCACAGTTACTGAAATGGAATGATCGACCCATTTCTGAAGTTTCCCCTGCATTTCCACTTTCCTGATCCAATCGATATCGGCCGAGGTTGCCTGATGATACGGCGACTGTTCAATAAGACTTGTCAGTTTCTCCTCGGTCATATTTGTTATGAAATCATCGTCATGTCCCTTCATTTTGAGCCATGTTTGAAACTTATGATGGAGTACAAAATATTCCTCCCAGGTATCACCCGATTCATCGGTAAACGAAACGGTTACTTTTTTATCTGTTGGATTTACCTTTTTCCTTCTTTTATAAGAAACCTTGAATACGGGCTCGATACCCGACGTGGTCTGTGTCATAATGGAGGTTGTGCCTGTCGGTGCAATCGTAAGCAGGGCAATATTTCTTCTGCCATTTGTTTCCATTCGCTGGAATAAATCCGGTTCTGCCTCCCTGATACGGTTTATAAAAGGATTGTTCGCTTCTTTTTCCTTGTCGTACACCGGAAATGCACCGCGTTCGATTGCCATCTCAACGGAAGACCGATACGCTTCCAGGGCAAGCGTTTTCTGCACCTCCACTGCCATTTCAATTGCCTCGGCGCCGCCATACCTGAGCGAAAGCGCTGCCAGCATATCGCCTTCGGCCGTGATACCCAGCCCGGTGCGCCGCCCGTCTATACACTTATTACGTATCTTTCCCCAGAGTTTCATTTCATTCTGTTTGATCTCCTCCGGCTCGGGGTCTCTTTTGAGCTTTTCTATGATTGCATCTATTTTTTCTACTTCAAGATCAATTATATCGTCCATGATTCGCTGGGCAATCCGGATGTGCTGTTTGAATTTTTCAAAATTAAAAGCTGCTTTATCAGTAAACGGGTCTTCCACATAACTGTAAAGATTTACGGCAACCAGCCGGCAGGAATCGTAGGGGCACAGCGGGATTTCACCACATGGATTAGTGGAAACGGTTTCAAATCCCGAATCCCTGTAACAATCCGGAATTGATTCTTTAGTGATCGTATCCCAGAAAAGAATACCGGGCTCAGCCGATTCCCATGCATTATGTATGATCCTGGTCCAAAGTTCTTTGGCACGGATCTTTTTTTTGTATTTCGGAAATCGGGCGCCAACAGGAAACTTTTGTGTGTATTTTCCCTCCTTCACAACTGCCTCCATAAATTCATCGGTAATCCGGACTGATACATTGGCCCCTGTAACTTTGGTTTTATCGGTTTTGGCATCGATAAAATCTCCCGCATCGGGATGCTCTATGCTTATAGAAAGCATCAGGGCGCCACGCCGGCCATCCTGGGCTACTTCACGGGTTGTATTTGAGTACCGCTCCATAAATGGCACTACCCCTGTGGATGAGAGTGCGCTGTTCATAACGGGCGATCCTTTGGGCCGTATGTGCGTAAGATCGTGGCCAACCCCGCCACGGCGTTTCATCAGTTGTACCTGCTCTTCATCCGCCATCATAATGGATCCGTAACTATCAGATTGGTTGCCGGGCCCGATTACAAAACAGTTCGACAAAGACGCGTATTGAAAATTGTTTCCGATACCCGACATAGGGCCACCCTGAGGGACGATGTATTTAAACCCTTTTAGTAACTTGTACAACTCTTCACCACTTACCGGATTGGGGTATTTTTTTTCAATTCTTGCAAGCTCACGTGCCATTCTCCAGTGCATGTCGTTGGGTGTACGCTCATAAATTTTAGCTCCACTGTCTTTCAATGCATATTTATTGATCCATACGTTTGCCGCAAGACTGTCGCCATTGAAATAAGCCATCGTTTTCTCCAACACTTCTTCTCTGGAATAAGAGGTAAGGGGCTTTTCCGGAGCCGGGGTTTTGCGTTCGGTTTTATGTTCAGTTTCCTGCTTAGGACGCTCGGGCAGCTTTATATTTCCGGGGTTATCGAAATCCAGTGAAATCTGGTAGCGGGTAGTCTTTTTTTTAGTGGCCATGGCAAAAAATA
>QIDJ01000234.1 GCA_003228395.1 Flammeovirgaceae bacterium | reverse complement strand
CATACCCAGCCGGACAGGCCTGATTCCGGCCTTTTCTGATGCCTGAACGATCAGCGCTTTAATACGAGACAAAACATGGCTGTACCCTTTTTTAGCTTCGGTGGGAATTCTCTCGCGTATGATCACTCTATGATCAGCCGCAGCGTCAAGAACCACACATTCTGCTTTGGTTCCTCCCAGATCAATACCCCATAGATATTTCATTGTATATCAACTTTTCACTTTACATTTAAATTGATCATGTCCTATTTAATTCCCAGGTCTTTCTGTATATCTTCAAGGGATCTTCCTTTTGTTTCTATCATCATTTTCCATACAAACAATAATTGCAGCACCATCATTAAACTGAAAAACAGAAATGTATAGCCCCCGCCAACACGTGCAGCTATTCCCGGAAATATCTGGGCAACGACAGCAGCCAAAATCCAATGGGTAAAGCTACCCAGCGACTGCCCGCGGCCCCGCACTTTGTTAGGAAATATTTCTGATATATATACCCAGATAACGGCGCCCTGTGAAAAGGCAAAAAATGCAATAAATCCAAAAATATATACCGGAACATCCCACCCGCTGAAACTTTCCAGGAGGAAGGCTCTGGCTACGAGACCCATAAAAACGATAACGCCAATCGAACCAATCAGCATTAAAACCTTACGTCCGAGTCTATCAATCAAAAACAGTGCAATTACGGTGGCCGTAAGGTTTACCGCACCAATTCCAACGGTAGAAAGTAACGCCAAATTCTTGCCTGAACCGGCCATTTCAAAAATTCGTGGTGCATAATAAATAATCGCATTTATTCCTGACAGTTGGTTGAACATGGCAATAAGTACAGCCAGCATTATGGGGATACTATATTTTCTGCTGAAAAACGGATCAGCGTCAGATTTATTCGTCACTACCGCTAATGAATTTTTAATGTCATCTACCTCCCTGGCAGGATCTGGTTCACCAATCCGTTCCAGTATTTCTTCGGCTTCCTCCAGCCTGCCTTTTCTTACCAGCCACCTGGGACTGTTGGGGATTACGAGCAGGGCAAACAAAAACAGTGCGGCAGGAAACGTTTCGACGCCAAGCATCCACCGCCAGCTTCCGTCGCCGGCATCGGCAAGCAGGTAATTCGAAAAATAAGCAATAACAATACCCGCAACAATATTTAGTTGAAACAACACCACCAGTCTTCCTCTTTTATCGGGTGGAGATATTTCAGAAATATACATCGGACCTACCACCGATGATGCACCTACACCAAGGCCTCCTATAAACCTGAAAAACATAAACGAATACCATTCCGGAGCCAGGGCGCTGCCGAGCGCAGAGGCAAAATACAACGCTGCTACAGCAATCAATGTGGCTTTACGCCCATATTTGTCTGCAGGCAGGCCGCCCAGCATGGCCCCGATCACCGTGCCGTATAAGGCTATGGATACCGTAAATCCATGCCACCAGTCGTTGAGCTGAAACAAATCCTGTATCGATCCTTCTGCCCCTGAAATTACCGCCGTATCAAACCCGAACAAAAACCCGCCAAGCGCTGCAACAACCGAGCTATATATTAAAAGTGTTTTTCCTCTCATTCGTATATGGAATGGATTGAATTGGATTAATAGCTAATTACCTGAATGCTATCATTGTTTTTAGCAGCCAGAATTTTATTGCCGGAACTTGTTTTCAATGCAATAAACTCACGTATATCTCCGTGTAGCTTTAATCCCGATTGTTTTGCCGGAAATGAAGTGAAATTATTTCTTCCATCGCCCTTCAGAAACAAGCCATAGCTGGCGTCGTATTTACCAACCTCAGGTTTCACATTGGCCAGGTTACCTCCCAGCAAAATATCAATATTCCCATCATAATCAAAATCTCCCGTATGAATGGCATATACCGGCGAAAACTGGGCCGCGACCGGTAACGGTTTGACATTAAAAGTACCGTGGCCGTCATTTATCAAAATCGACGTTTCCAGATTGTACGCATAAAGTTTTACAGCTTTATCGAGAATATCCGGGGTAAAAATATCTTCAATGGTCTGATCTTTGTAGTTTTCGTACTTCACATATTTATTCTTAAGATATGGTATTTGCCTAACCAAATCGTGTTTTAACACCAGAGGATAGGATTTATCGCCATTATACATGGTTATAATCTGCTCCGCACGGCTGTTGCCGTCAAAATCATTGATATACATCATTACCGGTCTGTCAGGAGAAGCTTTAAATCTTGAATTAAGTCCGTGATTTCCCGCCACAAAATCAATGTCACCGTCATTATCCAGGTCAACCGCATTGATAGTATTCCACCAGCCATTGGTACCTGCTAATTTTGCCACTTCCGAAATATCTGTAAACCTTCTACGATCGTTTTTAAATATTTTAACAGGCATATACTCACCCACAACCACCAGGTCTTTATCTCCGTCATTATCAATATCGGCCCATATCGCATCGGTCACCATACCCACCTCCTTTAATCCGGGAGCAACTTCCGGGGTAATGTTTTTAAAATTGCCATGCCCGTCATTATCCAGAATATATCCGTTTGCCGGCACACCATACAAAAACGGACGTAATCTGATCCCTACAAATAAGTCCTGATCGCCATCACCATCATAGTCCCCGGCAACCACACAACCAGTGCTTTCAAGTCTTGTTGTTGGCAATACCTGCTCAGATTTAGAAAATACTCCCTGGCCGTTGTTGAAATACAGTCTGTCAGCAAGTCCCGGCGAGCTCGAAGAAAATTCGTTTTCGCCGCTGGCTATATATAAATCCGGATCGCCGTCGTTATCGGCATCAAAAAATTCACAGTCCACATCCTCAGACAATTTATCCGTTTCAAAAACATCCGTAGTCGATAATGAAAAATGTCCGTTTTTATGTTGTAAATACACGGCTCCCGGAGAGTCCTTGGCCCCACCAATAAATATGTCATCCAGGCCATCTCCATTCACATCGGCTTTGCAAAACGCAGGGCCTTCAGTAGAAATCATGTGATAAATTAGCCGTTCTCTTTCAAAATCTACAAAATTGTTTTCTCTATGTCTGAAATCAATACCCAGGTTATCCGAATTGGAAAATAGTGTCACCGAAACATCTTTACGTAAAGCAGCCTTATCCAATACGACTCCCTCCTTCTGGCTAAGCGTAAGATGGCGATCCGTTGGTAGCCCGGTAAGTATCGTATGCCGACCATCCGGCCACTCCACGATAAGCGAATCCAGTATTTCTATTTTTCCAAGGCCAAAATGTAGTCTTCCATCCATAGTTGACTGAAATCCACGGGTCGGTACTTTTTCAAGGTAAAACACCTGTCCCTGGTGCCTGATAAATACTTTAGCGCCCAGCGCCTGTGTATTTTGTTTAGTTCCGGTCAATGATATATTCAGATAATGATTTCCAGGGAGGATCGTATTCGATTCGTTGCGATAGATAAACGCTGTCATATTCACATTGTTTACCACCAGGTCAAGGTCTCCATCATTATCCAGATCGCCATACGCCGACCCATTCGAATGGCTGGGTACAGCAAGCCCCCAGGCTTCCGCTTTGTTGGTAAAAGTAAGATTACCGTTATTATGGAAAGCATAATTCGAAACCTTCACGGACGGAATGGCATCGATCAGCTTTTTATAATCAACACCTTCAGCCCGGATGATCATTCGCATGGTTTGTTCATTTGAAATAAACTGAAGGTAATCCTGGTTTGTCAGGTCCTGATAAATTCCGTTGGCAATAAATATATCTTTAAATCCGTCATTATCAAGATCAGCAAGCAAAGCGCCCCAGCTCCAGTCGCTGGCAAAAACCCCTGCCAGCCGGCCAATCTCACT
>QIDJ01000080.1 GCA_003228395.1 Flammeovirgaceae bacterium | reverse complement strand
CCCTCGACAGAGACTGGGTGCCTGATCGTGAAGGCAGCTCGTTGTATATACGCCCGTTGTTGTTCGCCATGGATGAGTACATCGGCATAAAACCTTCGGATACGTTCAGGTTTATGATCATCACGTGCCCTGCCGGGGCATACTATGGTCGTCCGGTAAAAGTGAAAATCGAGACCCATTACACCCGTGCGGTGGAAGGAGGCACCGGTTTTGCAAAAGCCGCAGGCAACTACGGCAGTTCACTATATCCGGCCAAACTTGCCCAGGAGAAAGGCTATGATCAGCTCATATGGACTGATGCCATTGCACATGAGTATGTGGAAGAATCAGGTACGATGAACGTACTGTTTATCATCGATGATGTGCTGGTTACCGCCCCTACCGGTGATACCATTCTGAAAGGTGTAACCCGGGACAGCATTCTTACCCTTGCCCGGGATCATGGGTTGAAAGTAGAAGAAAGGAAGCTGCGTGTTACCGAACTGATCGAAGCTGCCGAATCCGGCAAGTTGCAGGAAGCGTTCGGCGCGGGAACCGCAGCTACCATTGCATCTATCAGCAATATTGGTTACGAGGATACCGATTATACACTTCCGGATGAAATGCCATGGGCACAGCGGTTTACCACTTGGCTCGATGAAATCAAAACCGGTAAAGTGGAAGACACCTATGGGTGGACAATGAAAGTCTGACATTGTCACTGTTGATTACCCCTTGTTTACTCCTGATAATTGCTGATTTTAGAAAACGACTATCTGCGGTAATATCGTATAAACTTTTCCTTACAGGATCTTTTCTGTTAGTTACCTTTGCATCGTCATTGGCCCAGGATTTCCTTGTCCTCGAAAAAACAGGAACTAAAAAAAGGTATGAATACTACCCGGGAGATCCGATGACCTTCCGGATTAAAGGAGAAATATTCAGAACAGATGAGATTTTAACATTTACAGATAGTTCACTGGTTTTTAATGGAGGAGCGGTTGCATTTAAGAATATTACGCGTGTAAGTCTGAAAGAGCACAAACAGTGGATGGTGGGTGTGGGATCTAAATTGATCGTTGCCGGCGCCGGCTATTTCCTGATCGACCAGTTTAATAACAGTGTCATCCAGGGTAACAAGGCCAGCATCAATGATCAGGTAGTGAAAGCATCCCTGGTAATTGTCGGATCAGGCGCCACATTACTTCTGTTAAGTAAAAAACGTGTTAACACGACAAAAAACTGGCGGTTAAGGCGTGTGAGAATGTATTGATCATTGATGCCCGGCTTCCTAAGAAATTATGTGAAATTTTAAATCAGTCTGGGATAGATGCAATTCATGTTGATGAATTATTGTATTATCAGGTTTTGGGTTAACCCCCTGCATTGTTACATTTGTCCCTTTACATGAATTTGAAAATTTTTTTAATCTATGACTACTGACCAATTCAAAGATGTAAAAGCCAGAATAGCGGCTTTGAGGAGGTATCTTTGACTACGATACCCGCATTATAGAAATTGAAGAAGAAGAATCCTTGTCCACACAACCCGGCTTCTGGGAAGACCCGAAAGAAGCTGAAAAGGCCCTGAAGAAAATCCGTTCAAAAAAAATATGGACCAACAGTTTTGACAAGGTAAACCGCCTGTTTGAAGACCTCGAAATCCTTCAGGAATTTTTTGAAGCCGGAGAAACGGATGAAGCTGAAATTGATGCAGCCTATGAGTTGGCAGTCAAGGCAGTGGAAGAACTTGAATTCAAGAAAATGCTCAGCGACAAAGAGGATCAACTCGATGCTGTTATGGAGATTAATCCCGGCGCGGGTGGCACCGAAAGCCAGGACTGGGCGGAGATGCTGATGCGTATGTACATCATGTGGGGAGAAAAAAACGGGATGAAAGTGAAGCAGGTAAACTATCAGCCCGGGGATACGGCAGGTATCAAATCAGCAACCCTGGAGTTTGAGGGAGATTTTGCGTACGGTTACCTGAAGTCGGAAATCGGGGTACACCGGCTGGTCAGGATATCACCTTTTGACTCCGGAGCACGCCGCCATACGTCATTTGCCTCAGTATATGTGTATCCGGAAGTGGACGACAGCATCAAAATCGAGGTTAATCCAGCCGATATAACCTGGGAGACATACCGGTCAGGTGGAGCGGGCGGACAAAATGTGAATAAAGTGGAAACTGCCGTTCGGTTGCGCCATGCACCCTCCGGAATCATTGTTGAATGCCAGCAGGAGCGCTCACAGCTTCAGAACAAAGAAAAAGCGCTGAAGCTTCTGAAATCACGGCTTTACCAGGCGGAGTTAGAGAAAAAGAATAAAGAACGGGATGCCGTTGAGAGTTCGAAAATGAAAATTGATTTTGGCTCCCAGATCAGAAATTATGTTTTGCATCCCTATAAAATGGTCAAAGATACCCGTACCAGCGTGGAGCGCAGCGATCCTCAAAATGTACTTGACGGCGATATCAATGATTTTATAAAAGCGTTTTTAATGGGGCAGTGATGGATCAGTTTGCAGTTTACAATTGGCAGTTAGCAAGGTGTGGTAACCTAAAAAGAGTTGATGCCAGTAAATTTCAGTAGCACATTGTAATATAGCTTGATTTTTAACTCTGGTATCTTAATTCCGGAAAACTCCTACGCTACCCCTAATTCCTTCAAAACCAAAACCGAATTCCCCAACGCTGCTCCTCGTTCCCCTAAAGGGGATGCCAACCGCACCTTTTTGCGTTGTCCTTCGGTCCCTCGCCTTCAATTTATTAAGGTATGTAAATCAACTAACCTTTACCAATTACCAACAACCAGCTGAATTCAGAAGCCGTAATCAATGCTTTGTTGAGTTTGTAGTTCAATATCCTTTCTGTCAGAACCACAGATTTCTACAGATTATGGGAATGCCCAAGACAGTAAAAATCCCTCTCCAATCTTACTACCTATTACACTCAGTTCACTTTGTCAACTGCAAATCGCAAACTGTAAACTGCCAACTATATTTTCTCCAACTTCTGTATTAGGTCTTCCGTTATCCATCAAATTTATCGTAGTCCCAGAGCTAATAATGGATCACGTACCTGACCGAAAGGGCAAACTCATCCCACACAAAATGTGTGGTTGACAAAATATTCAGAAATGGCTTCCAGTCCAGCGCCAGGTTAAGGGGTATTTCTTCAAAAGTATATTCCATCCCTACAATGCCGTCCACACCTGTAAATAATTTTGTGCCCTGCTCCGAATCGCCCGGGTAATCCCAAAACCCAATGTGGGCCCCTGCACCATAATACCACGACAGCCCCCGGTAATCAACCAACGGCTGGGTAATCTCACCCAGCGCTGTAATATTTATCCCGCTCCATCTCGTAGAAATGATGCCCTCTAATGCAAACCGCCTGTTAACCAGGGTTTTTCCTGACAGCCCGGAAGCATTTCCCAGTCTCAGTCCGGCAGCATTCTGATAAAACTGGGCCTCCGCACACGGGGCAATCAACGTTAAAAGCAACACGATCAAAATCCACCCGCCTTTATTACTATTTACTGAAAACATATAAGTACGTCATTGTTGTTATAAAAATCCACATCTTTGAGGCTTCAAAAATAGGCAACCTGTTGGACTCGGCAAATTCCCATACACTCTTTAGTCTTCAATTTCTGCTTCTATGCCTGAGCTCGTTCCTGTTTTTCGGCAGTTTCAATATGATTATCCCGGAGTTGCCCGATTATCTTGAAAGTTTGGGGGGAGGCGAATATAAAGGGTTGATCATATCCGTTTTTACGATTACAGCGGGATTGTCGCGTCCGTTCAGCGGTAAACTGGCCGATACGGTTGGCAGAATTCCGGTTATGATATTCGGAGCGGT
>QIDJ01000325.1 GCA_003228395.1 Flammeovirgaceae bacterium | reverse complement strand
AATACCGGTAGTTGACCGGATTTCCTTTCGCGTACCTGAAGGTAAAACATTCGTGCTGCTGGGCACAAGCGGTTCCGGCAAAACCACCACACTCAAAATGCTGAACGGTCTGATCAGGCCAACTTCCGGTAAAATCCTTATTAACAATGAAGATGTTTCAAAAGTTAATCCGGAGTTGTTGCGAAGAAATATCGGGTACGTAATACAGAGTATCGGGCTTTTTCCGCACATGACGGTGTATGAAAATATTTCCGTTGTTCCAAAACTTCTGAAGTGGCGTCCTGATGCCATTAACAAAAGAGTCCGCTATCTGCTTGAATTACTGAATCTTGAAACGATTAATCCTCAAGCCTGGCCCGCTCAGCTTTCGGGCGGGCAGCAACAACGTGTAGGATTAGCCCGGGCGCTGGCTGCAGATCCGGACATTGTGCTAATGGATGAACCGTTTGGCGCCCTCGATCCGATAACACGCGCAGACATACGCAGAGAGTTTAAAAAACTGGAAGAAATCATCCAAAAGACTATTGTTCTTGTGACACACGATGTTACCGAAGCCTGGGAACTGGGTGACATCATCTGCCTGATGGACAATGGAAAAATCATGCAAACCGGAACACCGAAAGCACTTACCTGGAAGGCCGGTAATCCGTTTGTGCGTGATTTTCTCCGTCCACACCAATGGCAACTGGAAATTATGACCGTGTCTGTAAAGGATGTGCTGCCTTACGCAGAAAAAGAAATTGCAATGGAACCCGGAGCATCCCTTTACCATGCCATGCATACACTTGAATCAGAGGGTAAAAAATCGCTTTCGCTGCAATTGCATCAGGCTTTTCTTGAATATAAAGTTGCATTTATAAGCCAAAAGCCATGAATAGGGGTTTATTCAGTTTTTTCGTTGAGCAAAAGGCAGAGATACTGGAGCAGACTGCAGAGCATCTCTGGCTGACGCTGATGGCCCTTACCATTGCCATTGTCTTATCCGTACCGGTTGGAATTCTGATGACCCGGTACAAAAAACTTGCAAAACCGGTTCTTGGTATTGTAAATGTAATTCAAACCATCCCGAGTCTGGCGCTCCTTGGATTTATGATACCCCTGCTGGGCATTGGCACCGTACCGGCAATTACTGCATTATTTCTGTATGCACTTCTGCCAATCATCCGGAATACTTATACCGGAATAATTGAAACGGATCCGGCTATCAGAGAAGCAGCCAGGGGAATGGGCATGACGGATTTTCAGTCCCTGATACAGATAGAACTTCCGCTTGCACTGCCCACCCTATTTGCCGGCATCAAAACGGCAACGGTCATCAACGTGGGGGTAGCCACGCTTACTGCCCTGATAGGCGCCGGCGGATTGGGGGAGTTTATTTTCCGGGGCATAGCCCTCAACAATGTACACATGATCCTGGCGGGGGCTATTCCAGCCGCATTGATGGCTTTGATGTTTGATTTCTTTCTTGGGCTTATCCAGCATCAAATTAAACAACGCAGGAAACGGATTGTAATTCCTGCCCTGATTTTGCTTGTTATATTGCTGGGTGCGGTTACATGGAATAAGCTTGATTATAATGAGAATTCCTTTAAAGCAGGATTTCCTTCTGAGTTTATTCACCGTGAAGACGGTTACCAGGGGCTGAGAAATTTATATCATCTTGATCTGGAAGTGATGGATATGGACATCGGGCTGATGTATGATGCCATTCACAACAAAAAAGTAGATCTGGTAAGCGGATTTTCTACCGATGGACGGATCGGGGCGTTTGACCTCGTGGTTCTGGATGACGACAAGCATTATTTCCCGCCTTACCATGCAGCCCCGCTTGTTAGAAAACAACTGATTGATACCTATCCGGAAATTAAGGATGCACTGGATAAGATTGCCGGAAAAATCAACAACCCGCAGATGGCTGCCTTGAATTATTTGGCGGATGATGCCCGGATCAGTCCCCGTGAAGTGGCGGTTTCATTCCTTGAATCGCTGGATTTAAAAACAACACGCCAACCGGCTGGCCACGCTGATCTGATTATCGGTTCAAAGAATTTTACGGAAAATTTTATTTTGGCCGAAATGTTTAAAATTCTGATCGAAAACTATACAACACTCAATGTGGACTTAAAATTGGGTTTTGGAGGTACCAAGCTTGTTTTTGATGCACTGAGAAACGGCGATATAGACCTTTATCCCGAATATACCGGAACGGGTCTGCTTGTACTCATGCCGGAAGAAGGCCGCGACACATCTATAATGTATAGCCGTGAAGCAGTTTATGAATATGTACAAAAGGAATTCCGTGAGAGGTATGACATTTACTGGCTGTCTCCGCTTGGGTTTAACAATACCCATGCCATGGTTATGCGAAGGGAGCAGGCTGAACGGTTAGGCATACTATCCATTTCGGATCTGGCTGAATATCTTCAAAAAGAATAACAAGCGGCATTACCCGGCGGCTTCATTCCACACCATGCTGGATGCTCCCAGCACAGCCACATTTTTTTGCAGTAAGCCGGACGTCAACAACTTCGGAGGATTCTTTTTGTAAATTGGCATCATGTTTTCATCCAGATACTGACGGGTGGGTTTAAGCAAATAATCGCCTGCATTCACCAAACCACCGGTTAGAAAAATAGCTTCCGGACTGAAATGGACAATGGTGTCTGCCAGTTTCATCCCCAGTATCCTTCCGGTGTATTCAAAAGCCCGGATAGCGATGGTATCTTTTCGTATAGCTGCATTGGTGATCATTTCTGCAGAAAGTTCATCGAAGGGTATATTTCTCAACTCGCTATCATCCACGTAATCTGCCAGCAGCTTATACACCGTACGCTTGATGCCGGAAGCCGACACATACGTTTCAAGGCAACCACGACGTCCGCAGCCACATTCGCGACCGAATACGTTTACCAGCGTGTGCCCCAACTCGCCAGCAAAACCATCGTGCCCGTAAATGATCTGCCCATTGGATACAATACCGCTCCCCAAACCGGTTCCTAATGTGATCACAATAAAATCCTTCATGCCCTTGGCGCCGCCAAAGATCATCTCCCCCATAGCAGCCGCATTGGCGTCATTTGTCATAAACATGGGCACATCAAAATATCGTTTAAATTTTTCAACGAACGGGGTGACTCCTTTCCATTTCAGGTTGGTCGGATACTCAATGGTTCCCCTCAGATAATTACCATTAGGAGCCCCAATACCTATTCCAATGAGTTCAAATAAATAATTAACCTCCTTTTCCGCTTTTTTAATTTCTTTATCAAGCTGTCCCAGAAAATCATCAAAGCTCCGGTCATCATGTGTAAGAAAGGAATTTTCGGCATATCCGTTACCTTCTTCATCTACAAATCCGAATTTTGTATTTGTTCCTCCAATATCAATTCCAAGAGCCAGTTTTTTCATAATATTAACTTAATAAGGTTTCCAAATCTAACTAATTTTAAGTGCCGGTCAATGCTTTCAGGGTTTCACAGCCATAAGTGAAAACATATAGGGGATTTTATCCTTGAAATCCCTGATTACATACTTTCCTTGGGATATTTTGGTCATGCCGGGGTAAACCGGATAGGTGCAGTAATTAAATTCATGGAAAAACCTGATCTGAAGTCCCGCACGTGCCAGTGATGAAATGATATCGCCAACCGGATGCCTCCAGCCGAACTCGTCTGCTGTTATAGCCGCATCAGGTGCTGCATAAGTTCCGCTTAGATGATACCTCACCGGATCATCAGAGCCAAAATAGCCGTTAGGTGTCTCTTTAATATCATCAGCCAGTATCTCCAAAAACGGATGGAATTCAACCATATAAAATATTGCTCCCGGCTTTAGGAAATGATAAATGGTATC
>QIDJ01000067.1 GCA_003228395.1 Flammeovirgaceae bacterium | reverse complement strand
GTTCGGTTACGGGAAGAACGAACTTGTGGGGTTGGTTATTGAAGAACTTATTGTTGCAGGCATGAAAGGGAGGCATAAAAATTTGCGTAAGGAATATTTGAAAAATCCTTCGCCCCGTGCAATGGGAATGGGCCGCGACCTGGAAGGATTGAAAAAAAATAGAAAGAGATTCCCGATAGAAATAAGCCTGAGTTATACGAAATTTAACGAAGAGCAGGTAGTAATTGCTTTTATCATCGATATTACGCAACGTAAAAAAATCGAAGAGGAGTTAAAAGCCGAAAAAGAAACAGCGCGAATGTACCTTGATGTAGCCGGGGCTATTTTTCTTGTGCTGGACCTGAAAGGACGGATAACGCTCATAAACCAAACCGGGTGTAAGTTGCTGGGTTATCAGGAGAAACAGATGCTGGGGAAAAATTTATTTGATCATTTTGCGCCAAAAGAAAGAAAAGACAAATTACGCGAAATTTTTAAACGGCTTATTGCCAGAAAGAATCAACTCTATGATTTTGAGGAATTCATTATTAATAAAAAACAAGAGAAGAAGCTGGTAGCCTGGAATGTAACCTTAATACTGGATGATGAAAATCATCCGGTATCATTACTATGTTCAGGAATAGATATTACTGACAGGAAAAATGCTGAACTGGCAGTAAAAAGAAGCGAAGAAAAACTAATTGTTTATGCCACGGAACTTGAAAAAAGAGTAGGGGAAAGAACCCGTGAGCTTGCTGAAGCAATTAAAAATCTCAAAGAGGTAAATAAAAACCTTCAGGAAGAAATAACCACAAGAAAAAAGGCCGAGGAAGAAGTCCTGAAGTCATTTCAGAAAGAAAAAGAACTGAGTGAACTGAAATCAAGGTTCGTTTCGCTTGCTTCGCATGAATTCAGAACGCCCTTGAGTACGATTATGTCGTCGGTATCGCTGATTGCCCGCTACGAGAAAGATGTATATAAAGACAAACGGCTGAAGCATATCAACCGGATAAAAAATAATGTCATAAACCTTACGGGTCTGCTGAATGATTTTCTGGATCTTGAAAAGTTGGAAGAAGGCCGGTTAATACCTGTGTATGATAATTTTGACTTCCGTCAGTTTATTGTTGAAGTCAGAGATGAAATGCAGGCTATTTCAAAGAAGGGCCAAACCATCATTCTCATAAGCGAAGAAAATATCCAAACAGTTAGACTCGATGAACAAATGCTTAAAAATATCTGCTTCAATTTACTGTCAAATGCCATAAAATATTCGAATGAAGACGGAAACATAAAATTCATTTATCGCAAAGAAAATGATAATCTTATCCTGATTGTAAAAGATGAGGGAATTGGAATTCCAAAATCCGAACAACATAATTTGTTTATACGTTTTTTCAGGGCAAAAAATGCCTCAGGCATACAAGGAACAGGCCTTGGTTTATATATTGTTAAAAAATACGTGGAAGAAATGAATGGTTCAATTACATTTACAAGCGAAATTGAGAAAGGATCAACATTTCAAATCCAACTGCCTTTAAATCATGATAAAAGTATTGCTAATTGAAGATAACGCTGAAGTACGGGAAAATACTGCTGAAATTCTTGAACTTGCCAATTATGACGTAGAAACTGCCGAAAATGGTAAAAGCGGGATTGAGAAAGCGCATAAATTCAATCCTGATATTATTGTATGCGACATTATGATGCCGGAACTGGATGGGTATGGTGTATTGCATATTCTTGGCAAAAATCCTGACACAGCGGCAATCCCTTTTATTTTTCTTACTGCCAAGGCGGACAAAGCAGATATTCGTAAAGGTATGACACTGGGCGCCGACGATTACCTCACTAAACCTTTTGATGATACGGAACTGCTTGACGCCATTGAAACCCGGCTCAGAAAAACCGAAATACTGAAAAAGGATTTCAGGAAAGATGCGGAGAGCCTGGACGAATTTCTTGCTCATGTGAAAGAGATGAACAATCTTTCGCAACTTTCTGATAACCGGAAAATCAGAGTGTACAAAAAGAAAAACAATATATTTCTTGAAGGTGATGTGCCGGTGGCCATTTATTATATCCGGCATGGGAAAGTAAAAACGTACAAAACCAATCGCGAAGGCAAAGAGTATATTACGGGACTTCACGGAGCAGGCGATTTTATCGGCTATATCGATCAGTTAAAAGCCGAATCGTACTCCGAATCGGCCATGGCTATGGAAGACACTGAAGTAAGTATAATTCCAAAGCAGGATTTCTTATTGCTGATATTCAACAACAGGGATGTGTCATCCCAGTTTATTAAACTGCTTTCGGACAATATTACCGAGATGGAAGAGCAATTGTTGCACCTGGCGTATAACAGTGTGCGCCAGCGCGTGGCAGAAGCATTGCTTACACTCAGGAAAAAAGCGGAAGAACAAGATCAGGATACCAAAACGCTGTATATTTCACGTGAAGACCTCGCCAACATGGTGGGTACAGCGCCTGAATCCGTGATCCGCACCTTATCCGATTTCAAAGAGGAGCAAATTATCGAAATCCGCTCCAGTAAAATACTGATTCACGACCATCAGCGACTCGAAAGGGTAATGAAAGGATTTGTCAGATAATACCTTACTCCACCACGCATTCACGGATTATTTTGCAGTCTCGATAAACAGGTCAAAATCCTTCTTGAACTGCCCGAGCGAAGGTTTGTGAATATACATCATATGTCCTGCCTGGTAATATGTTAGGCTGATGTTGTTTTTAAACGCTGGTTTTAAAAACATATGATCGATGGTATAACGCGTGGCAAAATAGGCCGTGGCCATATCATAATATCCGTTGGCAATCCACACTTTAAGAAACGGGTTTTTGGTCATGGATTCGCGCAGGGTTTCGGATACGTTCAGGTACTCGTTTTCCACATTGCTGTAGCTCCAGGGGCGAACACGGCCGGTTAGTATTTCGTAGGTGATATCCGTTTTGAAGCCAAGTTCTCTTCTTACATAATTGTTTATGGCAGCTGTATAAGGCCCAAAAATGGTTGAATTATAGCTGGGGTCATAGTCATATCTTTCGCCGGCTTCATCATAATCAAAGCCCGTAAACCGGCTGTCAAGGCGGCCTACGGTTTTGCCTTCACTGCGAAGCAGTTCCTTGTTAAAACGTCCTACATACAAACGCAGATTGGAGTTGTCGATATAAGTTTTTGACAACCCGGTATAGGCATGCAATTTATCTAAGATGGCGCTACGTTCTGCCTGTGGAAGCTGATCGCCTTTTGCCAGCGCAAGCGTGTAAGCATTCATGGCAAATGATTCTACCTCCTTCAGCAGTTTATCCAGGTCATCAAATTTTGGATCAAGCTTTTTATGATACCACGCGGTAGCGGCAAATGTTGGTAAATACAGTGGGTAGGGCAGGTCGTTGCCCGGGTTAAAACGCGAAGCCTGAAAATTCATTATGGCAGAAATCAGCATGATTCCGTTCAGGTACATGCCATGCCTGTTTTGCAGATACCCGCTCAGGCCGGCTGCCCGGGTAGTGCCGTAACTTTCACCACACAAGAATTTTGGGGAGTTCCAACGGCTATTGCTGCTGGTGTACTGGTATATAAAATCGCCCACCAGCTTAATATCATTATCAAATCCGGTAAATTCATCTTTTTTATGTTCGCCGGCCGGCCTGGTAAACCCGGTCATCATCGGGTCTATGAAAACCAGGTCGGTTTTATCAAGCCATGAAAATTCATTGTTAACTACCTTGTAAGGTGGTTTGAGCGAGCCTCCTTAATCCGTCATTGCCACCCAGCGAGGCCCCAGCGCACCCATATGCAGCCAAACCGATGAGGACCCCGGGCCGCCGTTGAAAGTAAACGTTACAGGCCTTTTTGAAATATCGGTAACTCCTTCAC
>QIDJ01000084.1 GCA_003228395.1 Flammeovirgaceae bacterium | reverse complement strand
AAATAGCCCATGGCATTCAGATTCACCTCCATGGTTTTATGCCAGTCACTCATGTATTTGGAGTCACTGCCGGCGGGGTCGGATTCAAGCGCAATACCCGCGTTATTTATAATGACATGTAGCTGCACGTAGTCGCGCACAACATTGCTGAACAGACCGGCTATCTGTGTGTGGTCTGCCAGGTCAGCCTGATATATACCGGAATTAGTGCCAATTGTTTTTTGGACAGCTTTCGCCAGCTTCTCGTTTTGAAAATAATGCAGCGCCACATGTGCGCCGCAAGCACCGGTGGTTTTGGCAATTGCTGCCCCGATGCCCCTGGAAGCGCCTGTTATGAGGATGTTTTTACCTGTAAGATCAATTTTCAACATCAGTCCGGAAAAAGATTTTTATCAATATTCGGGATAATGCGGAGCGCATTTTTATAATAAAGCTTTTCCAATATATCATCACTGAGGTTCAGGCCGTACATTCTCCAGAAAGCATGGTAGCGCTTGTAATAGGGAAAATATTCGTCGGCTGTTTCCAGTACCCTGAAATAGGTGTAATATTCTTCCGGATGATACGAATCTTTCCCAAAAAGTACCCTATCCTGGTATTTTTCAAAGAAATTACGTGCAGTACGCGGTTGGCGGCCCAGTTCTGCGATCACAGCCCCGATTTCTACATACATGTTGGGCAGTTCATCCATTAATTTGCCCAGCGCACCCAGGTCATTGGCATACCAGCCCATGTGTGCATTGATAAAAATGGTGTTTGGATGCTTTTTGAACGCATTGTGCTGTTCTTCGATAATAGTTTCCCATGGGGCAGGGTCAGTGTCGCTGCGTTTTCTTCTCGGATGCGTTTTCAGCTCCAGCCAGCGTTCATTCTGTTCATCCATCGGAGCCCAGAAGGGCCGGGGATCAGCGGTGTGAATCAACACCGGAATTCCCAGTTCGCCGCATTTTTCCCATACCGGATCAATCCTGGGATCATCTACTTGCACGCGGTTGCCCTGACTGTCTTTAGAGTACATACCCAGACTTTTATAAATCTTTAAGCCGTTGGCGCCCAGTTTTACATCCTGTTCGAGTTGATTTACCGTATTTTCTGTCCATCCGGCACTATCTATATTGTTGAAATTAATATTTGTAAAAACAATAAAGCGGTTTGGAAAGTGATCGCGAACATTTTTCAACGATCCTTCCAGGTGCTCGGTGGTGCCTCTTCCTCTGCCACTTAGGTTTATCATGACGGCCATATTCAATGCGTCCATTTCTCCGGCAAGCTTTTCCAGGTCCATTTCAGGCATGCGAAATTGATGGTTGTGGACGTCAATAAACGGAAATTTTGCCCTGGTGACCGGGTGTTCCGGGATTACCAGTGTTGAGGGTGGATTGTATGCCTCCCAGTCCATGTTTTGGGAAAATACTGCCAGGGGCAACATGCACAGAATAAATATGATTTGCTTTTTCAACATTAGAATATTGGTATTTGATTTTGAAATAAAATCATGCCTACAAAAATTATCCTGCTTGTATGTTTATGATAAATGATCCGGTAATATGCACTTTAAGCGGATTAGCGGTTTCGGGTATCACCTGCGCTACATCGGTAGTAAATGTGCCTTTTATCCTTGTATAAACTGAAAATTCATCAAGTAATTCCGCCTGTTCCAGGTCCAGGATAAAGCCATCCTGGTGCAGGCCGTCTGATGAGAATGTTTTCCATTCGCCATCAATTTTCAGGGTTACACGAACTTCAGCGCCCTGTTTATTTCTGTTCCATTCACTGAATTCATGGTCTGACTGAAGCGTTTTGTTCATTCTGCAGACTTTGTCTGAAAACGAATTTTCCTGGAAGTTAAAAGCTATCGTAACATTTGTAGAATCGCTTTCGTTAAGGATCGTTGTTCCAAGACCTTTCAGAATTACCGTGCCCGAAGCTGGTTCCCGCTGGTAGGTAAACAGGTTCGTGTAATTGCCTTCTACCGGATTTCCAAGCTGGACTTCACGCCGTTCGCCTTTAAATGTTCGGTTGAAATGTGAATTGTCAGAATTTATTATAATAAATACCGTATCCTCGGGTGCATTTTCAAAGAGCGAACCGTCAGGTGGAAAACCACATGAAATTTGTGTGCCGCCATCATCCAGGGAACATCCGGAAAATGATGTAATTAAAAAAACCAATAGTCCTAACCAATATCTCTTTCGAATCATCTCCATATTTTTCCAAACAAGTTGCAAAAATAACTCCTTTGAGTTAATTCTATTGTGGCAATATAGTTTTCTTTATTTCATGAACTTTTCATCTCACTTAAATTGTTTTATGTTATACCAAACAAACTAAAACCGCCTTGAAACCATTCCTGGTAATTTTTGTATCTGCATATGCGCTTGCATCCTGCGTAAAAGATCCGTTGCCATATAATGCATTTCAAACCGTTACACCAACCGACCAGTGGCTTGTTTCTAAAGCAAAAGTGGTTTCGTTAAATACGGAGTACAACAGGCCTTATAACGTATATCCCTACACCGAACCACTGACAAAAGCAGATTACAGGAAAGATCCTTTTCTGATATTTCCTGTTGATTTTATCGACGAGCGGCTATCCCGTAAAGAACGAATCCTCGGTGTTACCATTAATGAAGAGGGCAAAGCGTACCGCTTCAAATCATTCGGGGGTACAGTCTCCGTAATTCACGATCAGTTTCAGGACGAAAACATAGTAATAGCGGGCAGCAACGACCTGAATTTTATGGTAGCTTTTAAAACACATCTGGAGAACGGTAGTGAAATGACGTTTCAGGCGTTAAACGATGAATTTCCAGCTATTATGTCTGACGCTGAAGGTAACAGGTGGGATGTCTTTGGAAAAGCATTAGACGGGCCGCGAAAAGGGGAACAACTGATCATGCCCAAAACCTGTATGAGTTATTGGTTTGCATGGGGTGCGTTCTACAGAGACTCTGAAATTTACAATTAAAGCTATACTGTTTTAGCTGCTCACTAGCAATTAGTGATTAATTTCAAGATCAATGAGCGCCCGGTTCCGTTTGTTTCCTGCGCCTGTATGTCGATAACCCAACTTTTGTTTCGGTATTCAGCCGGCACAGGTCGCCAGGAATTGTATTTTCTCCATTTTTATTCTCCTTTTCCGATACGATATCCAGATATTGCACAGCAGTATGTAAACTTTTAGGTTTCATGCTTATCTTTATTCCGGGCGTTGCATGCGGTGGTTAAGCAATTGAAAATATTTTCATCCAAATGATGTTACCTTAGTTTTCAATTTTGTATTAATCTTTATTTTAATCTTTATTTTAAACAATTTATATTGAAAAAGACATCCTTTATATCAGGCATATCTTTACTGGTCGTTTCATCTGTTTTTTATGGCTGCAGCGGGGCCTTCAGCGACCTGGATAAGATCGGTGAGTTTACCTGGAACCCGAACCTGGCGTTTCCGATTGCTAAAGCCACTTTTGGGTTTGAAGATTTCATCACCAATAATGATACCCTGGCATTTATTGAGAAAGACGAGGAGGGATTAATAATACTCACCTATGAAAACAATGACCTTTTCTCTCAAAATGCGGCTTCTTATCTTGATTTACCTGATGAGATATTTACGGAGTCATTTAGTTTTGAATCACCATTGCTTAGTAAGCTACCTGACCGGCAGATTTCAAAAACAAACTCTTTCAACTTTACAATAGATAGTCCGGATGGCGATGAGATTGATTCGGTATTGCTGAAATCGGGTGAACTTGAGTTGAAACTGCTTGCCAACTTTCCTGCCTCAGGTGAGGTAACGTTCCGTTTTTTTTCACTTACTCAAAACGGCCAACAGGTTGAAATTACGTATCCGTGGCAATATTCAGGTCAGCAGCCGGTTTTGGATCAGACG
>QIDJ01000359.1 GCA_003228395.1 Flammeovirgaceae bacterium | reverse complement strand
CCGATCAATGCCGGGCTGTAGCAAATAATCAATTTAAGCAAAAAACCCAAAAACTGATCATCGACACCAACAAACGACTGCGCAGAAACCGTACAATTCTGAAAACCCTCTGCCCGGTAGGCAAAGCCACCGTTCGTAAAACCGTTTTGGAACACATGGGCTACGATTTTTCAGCATTTACCTCCTTGTATCTGCCATCTACAGGCAATCTTTACTACCTGTGCTACGACTACGGGTATTGCCCCATTGTGCAAAAAGGGATTGATAAAGCGCTGATCATTACCAAACAATCGTACGTGGGTGGCTGGCAACCCTGGCAGTTTGCCAAATAATGCTGCCGGAAGTGTGTAGAAATTGTTCACTGGCATGACTTTGAAAATACCTTCTCTATTTGATAAAACTGAGGATGTCCGAAATACGGGACTTCACCAGTTTCATGCTTTTGATTTCACCCTCATACTGCACATGTACCAGATTGATCTGGTCATCAAACTTCTCCATCAGAATAGTATTTGTGACTTTTATATTTTTGATTTTTTTTATTCCTGGCACAGATATATAGCAGTACATTGCATCTTCTTCAATCTCATGACCCAGGTAGTTCAGTCCCTTCTGCTTTCCATCTACATCCAGAATAAAATTTGATATTACATACGCTTTTATCATGCGGTCCCGTTCATTTCGGTCTTTGGGATTTATAATATCCATTCGCGTGTTGTATTTCTCATTAAGGGCTTCTTCCAGGTCATCCAGAAAGATATGATGCGTGACCTGAAGAGTTTTATCTTCTGCATTATGATCTATTTCACACACACTGATATGAAAAGGATGAACATTGTAATTCATAGTTACCAATAACCAAATAATAGCGCCAGTCATCATATTCTGTTTAAGTGATTCCAAAATTATAGTATTATCATTACATCCCGATTTTTTTGATGTATTGAATGGCACAATTTGGGTTGTATTTTGAATTAGGGATGGAGCATATCCTGGACCCCAGAGGTTATGACCACATAATGTTTGTCATTGCGTTGTGCACGGTATTCGTAATACGTGACTGGAAAAAAGTACTGATTCTTGTTACGGCATTTACCATTGGGCACTCTGTTACACTCGCGCTGGCCACACTCAATCTGATACGCGTAAACACTGCGTTGATTGAGTTCCTGATCCCTGTAACAATTTTTTTAACCGCCATATCAAATATTTTCAGTCGTGCCGATGCAATTCGCAGGAGCAAAATTCAAACCAATTATTTTCTGGCATTATTTTTCGGATTTATACACGGGATGGGATTTTCCAATTATTTGCGTGCCATCCTTGGAAAAGATGAATCCATCTTTACCCAGTTATTTGCCTTTAATATTGGCCTGGAAGCAGGTCAGATAATAGTAGTAACAATTTTCCTGCTGTTTGCGTTTATTTTTATTGATATTTTCCGGATCAACAGAAGAGACTGGAGGCTCGTACTATCTTCTGCTATTATGGGAATTGCCTTAACAATAATGGCTGATAACAAATACTGGTAACAATAAAAAATGACACATAATACAATTAAGTAAGTAACAATAAAAAAATAATTGAAATGAAAAGATTTATTTTATTAGTTGTGGCAGTCCTTTCCGGTCAGATATTATGGGCCCAGGAATGGGGTAAAAAGTTTGAACAGCTTGGAACCATGCTTCCTACGCCAAACGAATACCGCTCGGCTTCAGGCGCTCCCGGATCTGCTTACTGGCAGCAGCGTGCCGATTATGTGATCGAAGCCGAACTTAACGACAACGATCAGACAATCAAAGGTTCGGAAACAATCACCTATTATAACCAGTCACCCGATCCGTTGAGTTATATATGGGTGCAACTTGATCAGAATATGCGTGCAAAAGACTCGAATTCTCCATTAATAAGGACTTCGGCGATACGCGGTGATTCTGTTCCGGCATATTTTATGTCCATGGGCAATTCCGAAGTTACCGGATATGACGGTGGATTCCGCATTACGGCGGTAAGGGGAGCCTCCGGAAGCGAGCTGTCATACACTATCAACAAAACCATGATGCGTATTGACCTTGACGAGGAATTGAAACCAGGGGAAGAATTGGCATTCTCCATTGACTGGTGGTATAATATCAACGACCGGATGCTTGATCGCGGAAGAGGGGGCATGGAATTTTTCAAGAAAGACGGAAATTATTTATACACCATTGCGCAATGGTTTCCCCGTATGGCCGTTTACAGCGATTTTGAAGGCTGGCAAAACAAGCAGTTTCTTGGCCGTGGTGAGTTTGCGCTCACTTTTGGGAATTATGACGTGAAAATTACTGTGCCGTCCGATCATGTGGTGGGCGCTACCGGTGTACTGCAAAATCCCAAAGAAGTGCTGACAAAGGCACAGGTGAAACGTTTTGAGGAGGCAAAAAACAGCTTTGAAAAACCTGTAATCATTGTAACACAGGAAGAAGCGGTAGAAAAAGAAAAATCGCCGGCATCCGGTAAGAGCACCTGGCATTACAAAGCAGAAAATGTCAGGGATTTTGCCTTTGCCACCTCCCGGAAATTTATCTGGGACGCCATGGCGGTGAAAATAGGAAACCGCACTCCCATTGCCATGTCGTATTATCCGAAAGAAGGTAATCCGTTGTGGGAACAGGAATCAACCTTTGCGGTTAAAAATACGCTTGAAACCTATTCAAAATACACCATTGATTACCCATACCCCAAAGCCATTTCCGTACACGCCGCCAGTATCGGAATGGAGTATCCGATGATATGTTTCAATTTTGGTCGTCCCAATCCGGACGGCACCTTTTCAGAAGGCACCAAATACCGGATGATCGGGGTTATCATTCATGAGGTGGGTCACAATTTTTTCCCTATGATCATCAATTCGGATGAACGTCAATGGACATGGATGGACGAAGGTCTGAATACATTTTTGCAGTATCGTACCGAAGTGGAAAAATATGAGAATTTCCCGTCGAGGAGAGGTCCGGCAAAAAACATTGTTCGGTACATGAAAGGAGATAAAAGCAATATCCGGCCGATCATGACCAACTCGGAGCAGTTACTTCAATTTGGTAATAATGCGTATGCCAAACCGGCAACGGCCATGAGTATTCTGAGAGAAACCGTGATGGGGCCTGACCTTTTTGATAAAGCATTTAAAACCTATGCCCAACGCTGGGCGTTCAAACATCCGGAACCTGCTGATTTTTTCCGTACCATGGAAGACGCCTCCGCGGTGGACCTTGACTGGTTCTGGAGAGGCTGGTTTTTTGGAATCGATCATGTGGACCTCACTGTAAAAAATGTAAAATGGTATAAAATCAGAGATGCTGAAATGGCGCTCGAAGGCCGTACGCAGCAAGGTAAAATCGAAAACCCGACAAACGTTGATGAAGATGGTAACTACACCGACTTCAGCAACGGGTATGAAATTATTACCATTGCCGATACAAATCCCCGGTTTTACGGTGAATTCAGAAATACCATAAACGATGACGAAGTGCGCGCCACCCTGGCCGGTAAGAATTTGTTCGAGGTGACGTTGAAAAACACCGGCGGGTTGGTCACACCTGTTATCATCGAATGGACTTTCAAGGACGGCATGAAAGAAGTCGAGCAAATTCCTGCCGAAATCTGGCGGCACAACGAAGAGCAGGTTACCAAAGTGTTTACCAAGGACAAGGAAGTCGTAAACATTACCATTGACCCGTTTCTTGAAACAGCCGATACCAACGTGGAAGATAATTATTTCCCCAAACGCAAAATTGAATCGAAATTTGAAAAGTTTAAAGAGGGTAACTAAACGGCACCCATTATGCAGTTAAATTAAAAGGTCAAACGCATCAATTTTTAACATGAACCATACAGATGGCTGTTAACAATGCTGCTGAT
>QIDJ01000187.1 GCA_003228395.1 Flammeovirgaceae bacterium | reverse complement strand
GGGGTGAATTCAAGTGGAATGGAAACCTCAGGCAATTTACCTTCAGGCAACCCGGCGGCAAGGGCTATCCCCCGTGATATTTCCCTTATCCGTTTATGAACCATCACGCGCACCTCTTCTTTATAGGTTCTTACCGTGAGTTTGAGCGTAACTTCATCAGGTATGATATTATGTTTTATTCCTCCTTTTATCGCACCTACTGTAATCACCGCTGATTCGATCGGCTTCAGGTTTCTGCTCACAATGGTTTGCAGGTCCATAACAATCATACTGGCAATCACTACGGGGTCTATCGACATGTGTGGCGAGGCGCCATGGGCGCCGATACCATATACTTTAATATCAATACTCTCGGTATTTGCCATGGTGAACCCTTTTCCAAATCCAACCTGGCCTGCCGGGATTGTAGGGCTGCTATGCAGGCCTACGCCATAGTCAGGTACGCCGAATTTACTGTAAAGGCCTGCATTCAGCATAAGCCTGGCTCCGGCGCCGATCTCTTCAGCAGGTTGCCCGATCATCAGCAGCGTACCTTTCCATTGCTCCTTCAACTTTACCATCGTGCGTGCCGTACCGAGCCAGGTGGCCATGTGCATGTCATGGCCGCAGGCATGCATGGTGCCGATTTGTTCACCGCCATACTCGGTTGTTAGCTTGCTGGCATATTCCAGTTCTGTTTTTTCATTGATTGGAAGTGCATCCATATCCGTACGATATAAAATGGTGGGCCCCTCACCATTTTTGAGGATGCCCACGATACCGTAGCCGCCAAAATTTTCAGTTACTTCAAAACCGATGGCCCTGAGTTCTGTGGCAAGTGTTTTTGCCGTTTCTTTTTCCTGCAGTGAGATTTCAGGATTCTGATGCCGTGTTTTATAAAAATTCACAAGATACGGCAAGTCGGCGCTTATAATTTCTTTGATGTCAGGTCGGGAGTCAGTTGTTATGAACGCCAGTGAAATCACTGCAACAAGCAGAATGGGTAGTTTTTTCATCGATTTTTTGTATAATTAGTGTGGTTAGTTAAGACACAGGCTGTGCATTGCAGACTGTATGCAAGTTTTTGAGCGGCAAACGAGACTCGAACTCGCGACCCTCAGCTTGGGAAGCTGATGCTCTACCAACTGAGCTACTGCCGCTTACTTCAAATGTAACTATAAAAGTAAAACAATTTTTTTTATCTTGTGATACTTAAGGCGCTTCAATAACTTCAGGAATAAAATGAAAATATCCGGATGTTATCGCAAATTTGGAGGGTAAAACTGAAATATAAAAAATAGTCTTTTTAGCACTAATGTACGAATGGTTTACGAATATGGTTATTCGTGAATTCGTGGCTAAATACACGATAAAAAAAAGTACAATAGCATAAAACAAAAATAGGGTAGTAATGAAAAAGAGAAGCCTGAGTATTATATTGATCGTAATTTGTATGACAGGAAAGTCCTTGTACGGACAGGATAATGTTGATGTAATTTCCAAACTCCGCATTTTTCAGCAATGCGATCTGACAGACCCGGCCAATAGCTCATTTAACCGCCCCGGATATTCACTTCCGGCTGTGTTAGTAAATGCTGTTATGGAAGGTGAACTGGAAGCCAATAAAATGATGAATTTTACAGAAATCAAGCCGGTTAAATTTCAGCAATCTGATAACAGGCTCATCATACATCGTGAACCGGATCAAATGTCCTGGGTTGATGAATGGGATTCCGGCCTGGAGTATTATTTTGACGATGAAGTGTACTATGAGGGAGTTATTTACACCTGTATAAATGACAACTCCGGGATCAGTCCGGACTCGGGCGCTGATAGTTGGGAGGTATCTCCTTCTTCTTTGCTAAAACCTGATCTTATGACCCGGGTATTTGTGGATTATACGCTTGGAATGGATGATGCAGGGGCTGTTCATAAACAATATAACTATTTACATTTTCTGCATGAAGATGAAATTTCAGAGGAAACCAATTACCTCCTGAGCTTCAGGGTTGACGACTGCTTATCTGTTCTTGAGAAGATAAATTTACCCTGGTATCAGGAGGCGTATCCGGAGTGGGGCTGGCTTACAGGCAGCATTTTTATATACAATACATGGACAAATAATTTCGGCGTTATGGCCAGGGATGTTTACCGGATGGGTACCGGCGGCAGTATTCCTTTTACAAAATCGGCTGCTTCGACAGATGATATTCCATGGGATGATGCATATGCAACAGCAAATTTCAGTGTGTCGTTTGAAATGAACGGCACGGCATCGAAGAGGGAGATATATTATTTAACTACAAAGCTGGGTGAATTTAACCTGGATGATCTGCTGCATGCACCGCCATTGTCTGAGGCTGCTTTTCAGGGATTTGGCGCCTATGGGAAGGCCTTGGCGGAAGGAATGCTGAAGCCGGCAGATGAATTGCAAATTGACACGCTGAGTATTGATGGAAATTTTGTTGCAGGCTTTGATGAGGCAACATGGAGTATCTATTTTTCAGAAATGGAAATGCCGGAAACCGATCCGTTTTCTGCCGGGCAATCAGTGACCCCGACCGCGATACCCGCAAGAGAGCCATTGGAGCGAAATTACACGATACGTAATGCAGTAGAATATTTACTGGATATGGATGTAAATAAATTTATCAACAAACCTGGTAAGGAAATATCGACCATTTTAATCGAATCTATCCGGAACGGGGAGATTACAGATTTATACAGGGACAGGCTCCTGGTCCGTACATTTTCCAAAGAAGAATTTATTGAAGGCATTACTATTCCGGACTGGGAAATGGAAGATCTATTCAGGGAACTATCGGAATGGGATCCCGGGCACAACTATCTTCTGGGTGATAAAGTACGTATATCGAATGTGATCTATGAAAGCCTGGGTGACTTCAACAGGGGCAATCCTCCTGCCGGCAGTGCAGGTTTCTGGAGTGGTGAAGTAATGGCCCGGGACACCCTGTATTACGAATATGAAGCATTCAACAAGCTGGAAATTGTGTATAAAACGGTGTTCGACTCAGAAGGAAAGATATTGTCTGTAACCCCGGAAGCCCTTCAACTGATCATTGGTGGTGATTTTTCGGAGGATGAATCAGAGATCAGAACTGGATATATGACTTTTCGTGATTGTGAAAGGGTGTTCCGGAAATCGGAAGATGCGTATGCCGGCGAAGGGAACAACCGGGTGAACTATGCCGATATCATTTTAAACGGGGCATTAAAAGGCAATACGGTTTTTTCAGGACATATTGAATATCAAAACATTGAATGATATTCACTTATAGCCGGACTTCTCACCGTCATTACCAGCCCTGTCCCGCTCAAAGTCACTGTACAATATCTTGCAAGTTGCAGGCTATGATGCTGCCCATTTTAAGAATCTCAGTTATGACTCTTTTACAGCTTCGATAATCTCCAGAAACGCTTTTTTCCCATCGTTAAAGAACATCAGCGTATTATTCATAGCAAACAACGGGTTCGGAATACCGGCAAAACCCGGGCTCAGGCTGCGTTTGATTACGATGACGGTGCCGGCTTTATCAACTTCAATAATCGGCATGCCAGCGATAGGGCTGTTAGGGTCTGTGCGTGCCACCGGGTTCACCACGTCGTTTGCTCCCACTACAATGGCCACGTCCACCTGGCCTATGTTGCCGTTGATTTCCTCCAGTTCTTTAAGTTTATCGTAAGGCACATCCGCTTCAGCCAGCAGCACATTCATATGCCCGGGCATGCGTCCGGCAACCGGGTGCACGGCGTATTCTACTTCAGTGTCGTATTTCTGTTCCAACATGTTGCCGAGGTCTCTTACAGCGTGCTGCGCATGAGAAGCTGCCATGCCGTAACCTGGTACAAACACAACGCGCTGGGCGGTCTCAAGCAGCATGGCGATCTCTTCCGCCGAAGTCGATT
>QIDJ01000003.1 GCA_003228395.1 Flammeovirgaceae bacterium | reverse complement strand
TATGTTGTTTATAACCTGATTAATTTCAAGGTTACAAATATATTTATTAAAAGGATAAATGATTAAAGGGGCAGGATTTTTTCATAATGAAATAATGCCGGAAGACAGCCCTGTTTTTTATCTTAAAACGAGGCTTTTCCACGTACCTTTTTTAAGGGAATATTTCAGTGTGGCGGGCAGTGATCTAAACCAGTATTTATTTAGTTCAACTGCAAAAGAAGGCTGCATATAACAGTTGATGGTACAGCCTTCGCATTCGGGAAGCCTGCCTTCCATTTTCACTACTTTTCTGACTTCGGGTGACCCATACAACTCTGACAGACGGTTGCTAATAGCGAATTTCTTAACTCCGAGATGATAGCAGGGGACAATTAAATGATTATCGGGACCAATAACAATCGTCGAGCTTCCGGCTTTGCAAACAGGATTGTCAATATGATTTCCGCCATCTTTTCTTAGTTGTATAAATGCTTTATCGAGATGGATGCCTGGCTTTTTGCCCCATTTCAGCAGCAAATCAAGCGTTTGGGATGATAATTGCGGGCCGGTTTCAACCAGGTTGTAATCGAAAACAGGGTTTAATAATAGAATCAGATTCCGGGGTTTGCATATTTTTTCATAAACAGGCTGTATTTCATCCACATTTTCTTGAAATACGGTAAAAAGAATATCAGGCCTTTCATTCAGGTTTCCGGCAATTTCTATGGACCGCATTACATGATCGTAACAATCCACACCTCTTGACCGGTTGTGTTTTTCGGCGTCGTAATAGTCCAGCGAAAAATGCAACATATCCACAAGCCCCAAAATCCGTTCCGCCCATTTTGGGTATAGCAGGCAATTAGTGGTTAGTGTGGTGATGAATCCTAGTTTTTTGGCTTCATGAAGCAGCAGATCAATTTCTTTGTGAAGCAAAGGCTCACCGCCTGTAAAATCGATCACTTTTACACCGAGTTTCTTTAATTCCAGAAGATTTTGTTTTACGGTATCAGTAGCAGCAAAGGGAGATGGTTGTTCCCAGATATCACAAAAGTGACACGTTGCATTGCACCGGTAGGTAACATAATAGTTGCAAAGAACCGGATGATTTACAAGACGCATTCTGCTAAGTTAAGATTGTAGTGCCGGAATGCAATCCGTTGTTGCCCATTAATTTGCTGATGTTCAGCTTATATATTTTGATTATTTACTATATTTGCAGCCTTAAAAGAAAGGCTCCGTGGGAATGGGGCCTTAAAAATGTTTAATAAATATATTTGATAATTAATTATTGGTTTATGAAAGTGAGATGGTTAGGTGTTAAGTTGGCTTTTATGGCTGCACTGACAGGGCTTATGGGTTGCTACCCGAGCGAAAGCTTATTTGTGGAGGAGCTCGATGTAGTAGTCACTGTGTATGATGATGAAAAAGATTTTACAACATTTAAGACCTATGCATTGCCTGATACGGTTATTCAAATCGGCGATCCGGACGATAATGATTTTGTTGACCTGGAGCTTACAAGGGAAGAGATGGATATCATTGTAGGGAAAGTCAGATCGAATATGAATGCATTAGGATATACCGAAATAGCAGATCCGACAACTACCGAACCCGATATTGTAATGGCCATTGAAGCCCTGGCTCAGAAAAGGACTGTTATTTACACGTATCCGGGTTACGGCTGGGGAGGCTACTGGGGCTGGTATCCGGGATATCCCGGCTGGGGCTGGGGCCCTGGCTGGGGAGGATGGTATCCGCCGAGCGTAGGTGGTTATACGTACACGGCAGGCACCCTGGTGGTGCATTATGTTGATGCCGGTGCCCCGGTGGAAGGCACACCGGATTTAAACCCGGATATTTGGATTGGTATTTTAAACGGAGTTTTGTCGCAAACCAACGCTTCTGATTCCAGAGTCACCAATGGAATTGATCAGATGTTTGACCAATCACAGTATTTACGGACTAATTAGAAACGAGTAATAATTTAAAGATATGAAAAGAATAATTGTAATTCTGGTTGTTGTGCTTATGCTGCCTGCAGCAGCATGGGCGCAATCATCTATGTTTACGGTAAACTGGGATGTTTCTTTCCCCACAGGGGATACTAAAAATTACATCAGCAATACCAGTTTCCGGGGAGCTTCTTTTGAAGGCATGAAATTTATAAATGATAATGTTGCAATAGGAGGTGTATTTGGCTGGGAGGTTTTTAAAGAAAAAGAGAGTAATATAACCTGGGAAGGAAATGGTGTTACTGTCACAGGCACTCAGGTACGCTACCTGAATATGTTGCCCCTTCTGGTTGTGAGTCGTTACTACCTGAAAGGGCTTGATGAAGTTGCCCCTTATGTTGGTTTAGGCATAGGAACCTACAATTCGTTGCAACGTACAGAAATAGGCCTGGTGGCATTTGTAAACAACAACTGGCACCTGGGATTTGCCCCCGAAGCCGGCATATTTATTCCTATGAATTTCAATATGGGAATGAACCTGGCGGCCAAATACCAGTATGCCGTTAAAAGCAACAACTCGCAATATTCTTATTTCACCCTGACGGTCGGTTTCGGTTTCCTTGATTATTAATTCACTGAAAATTCCTGCCTTTATTCGGTTGATTTCCGAATATTGGTAAAAGCGGTCACTTAGGTATCTAATATACTTATTCAGGCAAGTACAACGTATTCACAATTTCATTCCTGATAATGATGTGGATTAATTATCCAGCATTTTCAGCAGAGTTGTCAGTTTTGTTTTCAGTTGCCTTCGGTCAACAATAAAATCCAGAAACCCGTGTTCCAGCACAAACTCTGAACTTTGAAATCCTTTTGGCAGGTCTTTGCCAATGGTTTCGCGTATCACGCGAGGTCCTGCAAATCCGATCAGGGCTCCGGGTTCGGCAATGTTAAAATCACCCAGCATGGCGTAAGATGCAGTAACTCCACCGGTAGTAGGGTCGGTAAGCAGGGAGATATAAGGTATGTTAGCTTCGGAAAGCCGGGCAAGCTTGGCAGAAGTTTTTGCCATCTGCATTAACGAAAGACCGGCCTCCATCATTCGCGCCCCACCTGATTTAGAAATGATGAGCAATGGGGTTTTGTGTTTCAATGCATGGTCGATAGCCCTGGCAATTTTTTCGCCAACCACGGATCCCATGGAACCACCGATAAAGCTAAAATCCATGCACCCGATAGTAATGTTAATGCCGTTCATTTTGCCATAGGCTGTACGGATCGCATCTTTCAGGCCCGATTTCTTTTGACTTGCTTTAATCCTTTCAGGATATGGCTTACTATCGGTAAAACCAAGCGGGTCAGTTGAGACCATAGTGGCGTTTAATTCCTTAAACGAGTTACCGTCAAACAGAATTTCAAAATACTCTTTTGAACCGATGCGTACATGATACCCATCTTCAGGGCTGACATACGCATTGTTTTTTAGCTCACGCGTATGGATGATTTTTCCTTTAGGGGTTTTATACCACAGCCCGTCCGGGGCTTCCATTTTTTGTGCAGTGGGAGTAAGTATTCCCTTGTCTTTCCTTTTAAACCATGCCATAAATAAACAGATCAAATGGATTCATGCTACCGCAATGGCAGGCCCAAAGTTATCCAATTTTTTGATGAACCTGAAATGAAGCGGTCGTAAATAAAAACGAAATAGTTTACTGTAAATTAAAAAATGGCCGGTTGTTTCCGTCCATTTTTCAATAATACTGTATGTGTAAGTTATTTTTTCTCTTTGATCTTTGCGGCCTTACCCTGGCGTTCGCGCAGATAAAATAATCTTGCCCTACGCACAGCCCCTTTTCGTATAACTTCAATTTTGTCAAGGTTAGGAGAAAGCAATGGGAATTTCCGTTCAATACCAATTCCGTTAGATACTTTTCTCACGGTAAAAGTCTCACCGTTTGTATTGGGGTGTCTGCGCTG
>QIDJ01000375.1 GCA_003228395.1 Flammeovirgaceae bacterium | reverse complement strand
CATGAATGAGGCCACGTTGTATAATCCTTCACATTTTTTTGGATTTTTTTCGGTATTTAATCCGGATGTAATAAAAAGCGCCACGTTACTCAAAGCGGGGATCCCGGCACGTTACGGGGGCAGGGCTTCTTCGATTTTTGAAGTGAAATCAAGGGACGGAAACAAAAAAAGATTCGGGGGGCAGGGTGGAATCAGCCCGGTAACGGCCAGACTAACCCTCGAAGGGCCCATTGTTAAAGACAAAGCTTCCATGATAGTAGGTGGCAGAAGCACCTATTCCAACTGGTTGTTACAGCAGGTGCCTGATGCCAACATAAAGAACAGCAGCGCTTCATTTTACGATGTAAACGCAAAAATCAGCGCTGAAGTTGGCGACAGGGACGCCATTTATCTGTCTTCCTATTTTTCAAATGACGATTTCAGGCTTTTTTCCGATTCATTGTATCAATACCGGAATTTCAACGCGTCCTTTCAGTGGCGTCATATTTTCAGTAATAAGCTGTTGACCATTGCAAGCGTAAGTTACAGCAGTTACAAATACAGTATCAGTCAGAAAAGTGATTCGCTGCAGTCATTTGATTTTCATTACAACCTGGGTTCTGCAAACATTAAGGTTGATTTCAGCTACTTTCCAACCACTGGTAGTGAAGTGGATTTTGGAATAAGCTCGATTCTGTATAATCTCGATCCGGGGGAGATGTTACCAGGACATACAATTTCTGAAATTGCCCCTGTAATACTTGAAAGTGAAAAAGGAGTTGAAAACGCCGTTTACATTGGTAATAATTTCAACATCAACGATCGGCTAAGTGTTTATGCCGGCCTGCGGTATTCCCTGTATAGCTACCTGGGGCCTAAAACAGTGAATTTTTACCCGGAAGGACTCCCAAGGAGCCCGTCAAATGTCACCGAAGCCAAAAAATACGGCATCAATGAAGTAATCAAAACCTATCACGGGCCTGAATACCGCGGTTCAGCACGGTATAATCTGAATAGTATAAGCTCGATAAAAGCCAGCTTCAACCGGATGCGGCAATATATCCATATGTTGACCAATACCGCGGCTATTTCTCCCACCGATACGTGGAAACTGAGTGATCAGTACATACGGCCACAGGTGAGCGACCAGGTTTCGCTGGGATATTACAAAAACCTGCGGCTGAACACCATCGAGTCTTATGTTGAAATTTATTATAAAAATGTACGGGATATTCTGGAATATAAAGGCGGCGCCAAGTTATTGTTAAATGACCAGATTGAAACGGATATACTCAACGGAAACAACAAATCGTATGGCATAGAATTTCTGCTGAAGAAAAGGAGAGGCAAAATAAACGGCTGGATAAGTTATACATATTCACGGTCTTTCAATCAAGTTGCCGGAACGTATCCGGAAGAAACAATCAATGAAGGGGAATATTTTCCAACTAATTATGATAAGCCACATAGCCTGAATGTCATTTTCAACTATAAATTTAACCGGCGTCTGGATTTATCATCAAATTTTGTTTATTCAACCGGAAGGCCCATCACCTTTCCGGTAGCGAGGTATGTGCTTGGAAACAGCGAGCGATTATTTTATTCCAACCGGAATGAATTTCGTGTACCGGATTATATACGCCTCGATGTATCGCTACAGGTTGAGGGGAATCATAAGGTAAATAAGCCGGCGCACAGTTCCTGGTCATTTTCAGTGTATAATTTGCTTGGCAGAAACAACGTTTATTCCATCTATTTTGTATCAGAAGGAGGCCAGGTTCAGGGGTATAAACTATCTGTTTTCGGATCAGCCATTCCTACGGTTACTTATAATTTTAAGTTTTGAGCCGGTTGTTTCAAAAATATTGCCTGATAATACTAACAGCCTTGATTTCGGGTTGTGTGGAACCGTTTACCCCGGAGGTAACTAATTATGAAAATCTGCTTGTAGTGGAAGCGTTTTTGTCAGATGATGCCAGAAACCAGGAAATTATCCTCTCGCGTAGCTATCCGATAAATGAAAATCGCATACAATACGAAGCAGACGCCGGGGTGTGGCTGGAAGAGGCTTCCGGGAACCGGATAAATTTTATAGAGTTAGATCCGGGGCATTATGAGCCAGAGGCAGGGTTTATGCCTAAATCCGGTTTGTCATACACATTAAATATTGTCACGGTTAAGGGGAAAATTTATAAGTCGGAGCCGGTGATCATGAAAATAACACCTCCGGTTAGCCATGTATATTTTGAAATGGAAGCTATAACATCCGACAAAATAGGTGGCCTGGATGAAGGAATTCAGGTTTTTCTGGATACCAAAATAGAATCAAATGAGCCCGGTTACTTTAGGTATGAATGGGAAGAGACATGGGAATTTTCCACTCCTTTTGAATCCTTCCTGGACTATGATTTCGAAAGGAACTTTGCATTCGAACGTAAAGAAAATATCAGCAGGTGCTGGCAGGGGTCATTTTCAACGGAATTGAATCTCGCAACTACTGAAAACCTTACCACCGGCACGATTGAACGACAACCCATCAGGTTCCTCTCATTCCGGGAATCCATGTTGAGAATAAAATACAGCATTCTTGTAAAACAATTTTCTCTGAGTGAAGAAGGATACCGGTTCTGGCAGAATTTAAAAGAATCGAATGAATCTACAGGATCTCTCTACGATGCACAACCTTTTCAGGTAACCGGAAATATCAAAAATGTAAATAATCCCTCTGAACCGGTGTTAGGCTATTTTGATATGGCTACGGCATCAACCAAACGCATCTTTATCAGCAGGCATGATGATCTGCCTCTTGATCTTAAAATACCCACGCTCTACCCGCAATGCCTGATTGGGGCAGACACGGTGGTAACTTACGGAAACCTTGAGAGATTTTTGAATATAGGCTATCTGATTAGCACAGAAGCCACTCCGCCGGGAAGCGGGTATGTGATGGTGGTCAGATCCTGCATTGATTGCCGGTTAAAAGGGAGTAATGTAAAACCTGATTTCTGGGAATGATGAAGCATATTTTTTACCGAATAAGATTACCATTACTTTGTACGGTTGTCTTTTTAAGCTTCAGCCATCCCGTGTTTGCACAGCCGGATGCGGCATCTTTCACAAATGCAATCACGTCCTGGCTGAAAAATAATCCCCGGGAAAAGCTATTCCTGCATATATCAAAGCCACATTTTCTGACCGGCGAAACGGTCTGGTTCCGGATATACCACTATGCCGAACGCGATCATTTACCATTTTCAATGAGTAAAGTGGTTTACGTTGACCTGGTCAATAGTAATAATGAATCCGTATTGCAGAATAAAGTTAAAATTAACCAATCTGGGAGTGCCGGCTGGATGTATTTACCAACCAATCTTAATTCAGGCCGGTACCGGATCAGGGCATTTACTAACTGGATGCGGAATTTTGATGATAATGGATATTTTTCATCGGAAATACTCATTATAAATCCATTTAAACGACTAAACCTTCAGGCAAATGATAGTCTGAGACCTGACCTGCAGTTTTTTCCCGAAGGAGGGTATCTGGTCGATGGCATTGAAAGCCGTGTTGGCTATAAGGTCACCTATCCAAACGGTAAAGGTCGGCACCTTGCCGGGTTGATCATCAGCGAGCCACAAGACACATTGGTGCGATTTACATCCAACCAGTTTGGGATCGGAAGTTTTTTGTTTACACCAGATAAAATCAAGAAGTACCATGCATTTCTGGTTGATTCTGCCGGACAGGTGGAACAATATCCGTTTGCAGAAATAAGGGAATCGGGCTATGTTATGCATTTGGAGGCTGTAAATGACGGTTTCAGAATTCATGTTTCTCACAGAGGATTGGCAAACGTTCCCAATCGAAAATTATATCTGGCGGCTATATCCCGGGATACGTTTTTGTTTATAAAAAAAATAAATGTTTTCGAG
>QIDJ01000090.1 GCA_003228395.1 Flammeovirgaceae bacterium | reverse complement strand
GACCAATCGTGCCTGGAGGCCCCTGTCGCCATCATTTCAATAGCGCAACACGAGGTGCCGAACGTGAGCGGCCATAGTGAATTCGCTCGCGCCCAATTGATGATGCTGTCAACGGCGGTAACTACAATATTTGTAGCTCCAACCTCGTGGACTTCTCCAGGAAAATCCTTTAGAAGCTCACTTTTTGTCTGGTCTCTGTTTTGTAGTTCCATTTCCATTTTTCTTACATTAATCCCATCTCAATGCATTTTTCTTCCAGGCATAGAGAAGCCCCAGGCCCAGGATTACGAAAAAGATCACAATCTCAATAAAAGCGGTCATCCCTATACTTTTCATCACGACTGCCCATGGAAATATAAATACCGTTTCCACATCGAAAATCAGGAAAATAATGGCAAAGAGATAATAGCCAACCCTGAACTGGATAAATGACGTACCTTTGGTAGGTATGCCACATTCATACGACTCCTCTTTAACTTTAGTTTTTAATTTCGGCGCCACGATCCAGGAGAGGGTCATTCCAATACCTACAATCGCTATTGCACTGATAACAAAGAGGATTAACGCGTTCTTATCCATAGTACTAAAAATGAAGTATTTAAATCAGCGGTTGAAAATACTATTATTTTCTTGTAATTCTCAAATAAGTCACTTCAATTATACGCGGGCAAACATAAATGCGAAAGGCAGCATTATGCATGATTTCTACTTTGTGAAAGAATGATATTTGTCAGCAGTAGTTTGAAAATACGATTATAATTGAAAGCTTGTTATAGCTTTCATGTACTGGGCTCTTTCAAATGCGCTGGGGTTGACAACATTTTGCTGACTCATACTGCCCTGCATTTGTTTTATAGACTCATACTCATTTTCTTCAATCCACTTTCTTACCTGCCGTTCAATTTTACCAATCATGTTAACGCCTTTTTTAAGCAAGACGGAATTAAGCATGGTTACATTTGCTCCAACCATCATTAGCTTAATTACGTCTAATCCGGTATGGATACCGCTGGTAGCGGCAAGATCAGCTTTGATCTTTCCAAACAAAATGGCCAGCCATCTCATAGGAAGTCTGTTATTGTAGGATTTGCTTAAAATAATGTTTGGTTTTACTTCGAGCAGATTCAAATCAATATCAGGCTGGTAAAACCGGTTGAAAAGCACCAACCCATTGGCGCCGGATTCATCGAGTTTCTTAGCCATATTAGCCATGTTTGAAAAATACGGGCTCAGTTTTACGGCAACAGGAATTTGGGTACTTTGTTTTACCGAATGCAATATTTTGAGATAGTTATCTTCCACTTCCAGCCCTGACACGTCGGGCTCAGTTGGAATATTATAAATATTCAGTTCGAGGGCATCAGCTCCTGCTTTTTCAATCAATGAAGCATATTGCTCCCATCCTCCGGGCGAAAACCCATTTAAACTTGCGATTATTGGTATATCAACCGCTGCCTTGGCCCTGGTAATATGCTCCAGATATTCTTCAGGACCCAGCTTGTATTCTTCGGGTTCAGGAAAGTAACTCAATGCTTCGGCAAAACTTTCTGAGCCTGCCGTGGTGTGATGATGCAATTCGTGTTCATCCATCACAAGTTGTTCTTCAAAAAGAGAATATAAAACAACTGCAGATGCGCCATGGTCTTCCATTTCACGTATCCGGTCTATCTCTTCTGATAATGGAGAAGCCGAAACAACAAGAGGCGACTTCAATCTCATTCCTAAATAGTTTGTTGTGATATTCATGGTATAATTATGAAGGCTTAATGATCAATTTAAATAATGTGATATTATACAACAGGTTCGTCTGCAAGATATTTGTAATATTTAAACCTGCTATCGGCATTTTGTTGTGCCTGCTTGTAAAACTCTTTTGCAAGATCCGGTTTACTTTTGACCAGCATCTTAAACCGGTTTTCCATATTCAAATAATCAGCGACTTTGATTTTACCCGGCTTGCTGTCGAGCTGGAATGGGTTTTTACCTTCTTTTACCAAATCAGGATTATACCGGTATAGCAGCCACTGGCCGCTGTCCACTGCTGCTTTCTGGTGTTTCAGCGGCTCGTTCATATTAATACCGTGTGCAATACAGTGGGAATACGCAATAATAACCGACGGCCCATCGAACGCCTCGGCCTCCAGGAACACCTTCAGCGTATGCAGGTCTTTTGCTCCCATGGCTACGGAAGCTACGTATACATTACCATATGCCATAGCCATCATGCCAAGGTCTTTCTTTTTTTGAGGTTTACCGCTGGCGGCAAACTTTGCCACGGCGCTCACAGGTGTAGCTTTCGACATCTGACCTCCGGTGTTGCTATATACTTCTGTATCCAGCACCAGGATATTTACATTTTTTCCTGAAGCGATTACGTGGTCTAATCCTCCAAAGCCAATATCATAGGCCCATCCGTCACCTCCCATTATCCATACACTTTTCTTTACCAGGTAATCGGTAATGGTAAGCAGTCGTTTTGACCGGTCTGAACTCATTGTAATCAGTTTTTCTTTAAGCAAATCCACACGGTTACGCTGGGCATAAATTCCTGATTCTCCATGCTGATCAGCTTCAAGGATGTCTTTCACGAGATCATCACCTATTTCTGAGGACAGTTCTTTTAGCAAGCCTCCGGCAATTTCAACTTGTTTGTCGATGGACAGCCTGAAACCAAGACCAAACTCTGCGTTATCTTCAAACAACGAATTGGACCATGCAGGTCCCTTCCCCTGTGCATTTTTAGCCCATGGTGTAGTTGGCAGATTGCCTCCATAAATAGAGGAACATCCCGTAGCGTTGGCAATAATTGTATGGTCGCCAAACAACTGAGATACGAGTTTTACGTAGGGTGTTTCACCACAACCTGAACAAGCACCTGAGAATTCAAATAAAGGCCGTTGTATTTGCTGCTGACTGATATTAGCTACATTTATTCTGCTGCGTTCAAAATCAGGCAGATTGTTGAAGAAATCCCAGTTTTTATTTTCCTGTTTCCCAAGTTCGGGCGTTAGAGGCGTCATATTGAGCGCCTTCAGGCTGACATTGGTCTTGTTTTTTACAGGGCAGACCTCGACGCAAACACTGCATCCGGTACAATCATATGGCGACACCTGTATCGAATATTTCAGGTTTTCTTCTTTCCAGCCTTTATCACGCGGATCCACAGCTTTAAAGGTTTTTGGCGCTTTTTTTAATTCGCTGCCTGCAAACGTATTGATGCGGATCACGGCATGCGGACATACCATGGCACATTTACCACACTGGATACATATTTCTTCGTCCCATACCGGAATCTCAAGACCAATATTTCGTTTTTCATACCTGGCTGTATCACTCGGGTAGGTGCCATCCGGAGGCAACTCACTCACTGCGATTTCATCACCTGCCCCGGCAATGATTTTACCCAGCACATTTTTAACAAAATCAGGTGAATTTTCAGGTACTGCAAGGCGCATTTTTACGGTTGAAGTAACATCAGATGGAATGGTTACCTCGAATAAATGATCAAGGGTATTATCAACCGCCTTCAGATTCATTTCAACAATGCGCTGACCCTTTTTGCCATACGTCTTTTTAATGGAATCTTTGATTGCTTCGATCGACTTTTTCTTTGGAAGTACGCCGCTCACAGCAAAGAAACAAACCTGCATTACCGTATTAATGCGCCTGCCCATTCCACTTGTTTCAGCTACGTGTTGGGCGTCGATAGTATAAAGTTTTAAATTTTTATCTTTTATTGCTTGCTGAACGTTTTTCGGAAGATGATCCCATACCTCTCCGGGTTTCCATGGAGCATTGATCAGAAATGTTCCTTTTTTGTTTATATGTTGCAACATTTCGGTATTTTCAAGGAAAACGGTTTGATGACAGGCCACAAAATTTGACTTACTTATGAGGTATGGAGCATGAATCGGGTCGGGTCCAAACCGCAAATGTGAAACCGTGGTT
>QIDJ01000050.1 GCA_003228395.1 Flammeovirgaceae bacterium | reverse complement strand
ATATTAGCCCGGTTTTGTACTAATATTAAAAATTAGAAATAAAAATAATCCTGTGAATGAATATTTCAGGGTAAAATTACAAATCTTACTCCTGACAGATTGTTTAGAAAAAGAAAAATTATCAATGATCCTGTTTACGGGTTTATATCCATACCCTCGGATTTGATATACGACCTGATACAGGAGCCTGTTTTTCAACGGCTGCGAAGAATACGCCAACTGGGACTTACGGACCTGGTATATCCCGGCGCCCTGCACACCCGCTTTCATCATGCGCTTGGAGCTATGCACCTGATGAGCAAAACACTGGATAGTTTCAGAAGAAAAGGCCACTATTTATATGATGCTGAAGCTGAAGCCGCTCTGATAGCTATCCTGTTGCATGATATCGGTCATGGTCCTTTTTCTCATACGCTGGAGCATAGCCTGTTCAGTGTAATTCCACATGAGGATTTATCGCTGCTTATCATGAAAAGACTAAATCAAAAGTATGACGGGAGGCTTACACTGGCCATCCAGATATTTACGGACCAGTACCAGCGTAAATTTTTCCATGAACTGGTATCGAGCCAGTTGGACATGGACAGACTGGATTACCTGAAACGCGACGGTTATTTTACCGGTGTTTCAGAAGGTGATATCGGCTCCGGGCGTATTATTCAGATGTTGAATATATCCGAAGAAAGGCTGGTAGTGGAAGAAAAGGGCATTTACAGTATCGAAAACTTTCTCAGCGCCAGGAGGTTAATGTACTGGCAGGTTTACCTGCATAAAACCACCATTTGTGCAGACAGAATGCTCAATAACGTCATTGGCCGGGCCAGGAATTTATACAACAACGGGGCTGATTTATTTATTCCTGTCCATCTGAAGCCATTTTTTGATGAAGAAGTAACGATTGAAAATTTTAACAATGATCCAAGATACCTGGAAAGCTATACATTACTGGATGATTTTGATATCTGGTATGCGCTGAAAGTCTGGGCGTTGCATTCCGACAAGGTATTAGCTGGCCTCAGCCATTCGCTGATAAGCCGTAACCTGTTTCAAATCACTATCACAAGTGAACGTCCAGGAGCAGAATTATACAATAAGATCAAAAACAAAGTTAAAGCCAACTATGCAATTACCTCATCCGAAGTTGAATATTATGTGTCGAAAGGGTCTATATCCAACTCTGCTTACATTGCCGAAGGTAAAAAAATAAATATCCTGATGAAGGATGGCCGGGTAATTGATATCACGCAAGCGGCTGATTTGCCAAATATTAAAGCAATGAGCAAAATTGTCAGAAAATACTATCTCTGCTGGCCTAAACATATATCTTTGTAAGTCAAATTTTTAATGTATGGAGTTCACGGTTGATCAGATAGCCCGCATGCTGGATGGCATAATTGAGGGAAACGGATCAGAAAAGATCCGGACGCTAAAGAAAATACAGGAAGCAACTAAAGGCAGCATTGCATTTTTATCAAATCCCAAATACGAAAAGTATATCTACACCTCAGATGCATCAGCCATAATTGTAGGCGAAGAATTTGAGCCTAAGCATTCGCTCAAAACTACACTGATAAGGGTAAACGACCCTTATCTGAGTTTCACAATTCTGCTTGAAGAATATCACCGGTTCCTGAGTTTTCAGAAAACCGGCGTGGAATCTCCCTCATTTATGGGAGAAAATTCCACTACCGGCGATGACATTTACAGGGGGGCTTTTTCCTATATTGGTGATAATGTACAGATCGGCAATAATGTAAAGATCTATCCACAAACCTACATTGGTGATCAGGTGCAAATTGGCGACAATACGATTCTGCATTCAGGCGTCAGAATTTATTCTAAATGTATTATCGGGTCAAATTGCGTTTTACATGCTGGTGCAGTGGTAGGCAGCGACGGGTTTGGCTATGCGCCACAAAAAGACGGTTCATACAAAACCATTCCCCAACTCGGCAACGTGGTCATTGGTGATTTTGTTCATCTTGGAGCAAATACCACCATAGATTGCGCCACCCTGGAAGGAGACTGCACACGGGTTGGTGAGGGAACCAAGCTCGATAATCTTGTGCAGTTAGGTCATAATGTTTCCATCGGTAAACATACGGTAATTGCGAGCCAGGCAGGAATTTCCGGATCCACTAAAATCGGCGATTATTGTTTAATAGGAGGCCAGGCCGGATTTGCAGGCCACTTGGTATTGGATAACCACACCAGTGTAGGAGCCCAGGCGGGGGTATCGAAAAACACTAAAAAAGAAGGGGAAAAATTATTGGGTTCTTTCGCAATCGATCTTCGGAATTATCTTAATTCGTATGCCATTTTCAAGAAGTTACCCGAATTAAACAAACGACTTAAGGAACTTGAGGAAAAAATAGTAAATTTGCCGACTGTTTAGCTGACCCAAGTTAACTAATGAATTTAAAACAGCATACAATTAAAAAGCCCGTTACCATTTCAGGTGTAGGGCTGCATACCGGTGTAGATGCAAATATGACGTTTCAACCGGCGCCACCCAATCATGGTATAAAATTTCAACGTACCGATCTTCCCGGCGACCCGATTGTGGATGCTGATGTGGATAATGTGGTTGATCTTTCCAGAGGAACAACCATAGAACAAAATGGGGCCCGCATTAATACGGTGGAGCACACCATGGCAGCCCTTGTGGGCATGCAAATCGACAATGTGCTTGTACAACTTGACGGGCCAGAACCTCCCATCGGAGACGGCAGCTCTAAACCTTATATTGATAAGCTCAAACAAGCAGGCACCAAAGAGCAAAATGCACTTCGTGATTTTTATGAAGTACATGAAGGCGTATTTTTCAGGGATAAGTCGCGCGACGTTGAAATGGCTGCTTTGCCGCTCGATGACTACCGTATCACGGTGATGGTAGATTACAAATCACCGGTTTTAGGTTCCCAGCATGCATCGCTCAACGACATTTCACAGTTCGAATCAGAGATCGCTGCTTCCCGTACATTTTGTTTTCTGCACGAGCTGGAAGAACTCCACAAAGATGGTTTGATTAAAGGGGGAGACCTTAACAATGCCATTGTGGTAGTGGACCGCGTGATCGAAGAAGATGAACTGGATCAGCTTGCCAAACTCTTTAATAAACCGAAGGTTGCCGTTAAGAAAGAAGGCATACTCAACAATGTGGAACTCAGGCATAAAAATGAACCGGCACGCCATAAGCTGCTTGATGTGATCGGAGACCTGGCCCTTGTGGGAAAACCTATAAAAGCACAGATACTTGCAGCAAGGCCGGGACATGCTGCCAACATTGCATTTGCCAAAAAACTGAAAAAGGCCATGCTTGCCAACGAAAAAGCGATGCCTAAATATGATCCCGATCTTCCCCCGGTGGTTGATATCAATCAAATTGCAAACATCCTCCCTCACCGTTATCCTTTTTTACTGGTCGATAAAATCATTCACCTCGACAAACAGATGGTAGCCGGTGTGAAAAACGTTACAATAAATGAGCCATTTTTCCAGGGTCACTTTCCGGGCAACCCCGTTATGCCCGGTGTGCTACAGGTAGAAGCTATGGCCCAGATCGGCGGCATCCTTGTGTTAAACTCCGTTCCTGATCCTGAAAATTACTGGACCCTTTTCCTTGCTATTGATAATTTTAAATTCAGAAGAATGGTGCTGCCCGGAGATACACTTGTAATGAAATGCGAGCTTGATTTTCCGATAAAACGTGGCATTGCAAAAATGACTGGGAGGGGTTATGTAGGTAAAAAGCTTGTTTGTGAAGGATCTATGACCGCAAGCATGATAAAGAAAAATCCGTGAAACAACCTTTAGCATACATACATCCTGATGCTAAAATAGCACCAAATGTGGTTATCGAGCCATTTTCTGTTATTGACAAGAATGTGGAGATCGACGAAGGAACCTGGATAGGTCCTAATGTCAACATTTTTGAAGGAGCACGTATCGGTAAAAACG
>QIDJ01000125.1 GCA_003228395.1 Flammeovirgaceae bacterium | reverse complement strand
CGCTTTCAGCAAATAACCGGCCGGCAAAAATTTCATCGCTTGGGGTAGCGTTAGCAAGGTCAAAATCACTCATTCTGCTCTGATTGTATTCCGGGGTTGTAAGCAATTCAGTTGGAACACGATAGTAATCCGGATCGCCAAGGTGTGTGGCCCGGTCAGCATATACCCGGCGCTCGGCTTCTACCATCAGATGGATTTGTTCCGCAGAATGCCAGTCTAAGGAAGACAGATCATAGGGCTCCACGCTTTCGAGTAGTTGAGCGAGTGCGATGCCGCCGCTTGAAGGTGGAGGCATTGAAATGACCTTGTAACCCTTGTAGTCGCTGATCACCGGCTTACGCCATTTAGATTCATACGCTGCCAGGTCGTTATGGGTGATCCAGCCTTTTCCTCGCACCATTTCCGCTACAATCAGATCGGCTGTTTTACCCGTATAAAATCCGGCTCTACCATTGTCACGTATCCGGCGTAGAGTTTCAGCCAGGTCTTTATAGTAAACAAAATCACCTTCTTTCCATTTGTCACTGATCACAAATTCAGGTGTGACCGTATTATATTCGAGAAAATTTTCTTTGTTGCTATTCAGGCCCCTGGCTTCGCGTGCTGTGAGTTTAAAGCCATTTTCAGCAAGTTCAATTGCGGGTTTGATCAATTCTTCCCAGGATAATGTTCCGAATTGCTCGTATGCTTTTACCATTCCGTCAACAACACCAGGTACACCTGCAGCCAGATGACCACGTGTACTGAGGTTCTTTATCACGATATTGTTTTCGCCAATGTACATGTTGCGGTGTGCCTTTCCGGAAGCGGCTTCCCTATAATCCAGCGTATAGGACTCTCCAAGATTTGAACGATACACCATAAAACCACCACCGCCAATATTACCTGCCACCGGATACACAACCGCAAGGGCAAAATGCACGGCAATGGCGGCATCAACAGCGTTGCCCCCTTTCTTTAAAATACCAACACCCACTTCTGAGGCTAAAGGATGTGCAGACACCACCATTCCGTTCTTTGCAATCAGTCCTTTTTGGGAGTTTTGCTCGGTGGGTGAACAAGAGAAAAGAATAAAGAGTATGGATAGAAACAGAATAAATTGCTTTGTCATAACGTAAGTTTTTTTTCGTTCCCCAAGATAATTTGATTTCTTTTAGAAATAAAATGCCTGATACATTGAATTTTTAAATATTTTTTTCTTACTTAACCCAGGTAAACCTAACCATGATGAAATATACGAAACCTTCGATACGAGAAAATAAAACGGCACGAATAAAAATATCCATTTTAAATGCTTCGCTTGAACTAATCGGACAAAACTCATTTGAATGTGTACATGTAATGCAAATATGTGATCTGGTGGGAATATCCAAGGTGACATTCTTTAAATATTTTCCTCAAAAAGAAGAAATACTGCGCTATTATTACCGGGTCTGGTCTTTTCACAGGGCTGTTGAATTATCAAAAGACCATAAATCGGGATTAGCAGGAGTACGCTATCTTTTTGATTGTGTAAGTCTGAGTTATTCAAAATATCCGGGCGTGTTTCTGGGTTTGTATGGTTATCTGAGTAAGCTGGAAATGCCTGTAAACCCGTTTTCACTGAAAATTGCTGAACGTAAATTACTATATCCGGAAATTGAAAATATCCATGAGATCGAATCGCTTTCGATTGATCAGTTGTTTGAGAATTTCTTACTGGAGGCCATTTTCAATAAGGAGATTACCCGCACCGGAAATGTAAAACAACTACTTCACATGCTTGACACCATTCTATTTGGCACTGTCCTTACTGCTCATGTGAAACTAAGCGAGCCATCACCGTTACTTTTTAAACAAAATCTGGAGATGTTTCTGGAGTCACTCAGTATCACTGATTTTGCGAGTACGCAGGTGTATTGATCCGTGAGTTAAAATTCTCCGAAATCTGAGGTCATCATAAATGCATTCAACTTATAGAAATTAACTGTTTATTGATAAATTGTTTACCATAATACCTGTGTTTTCTTAATTTTCTGCTTTCAGATAGGTTTCAAAGAGTTTGAAAATCCTTGAGTATTCATCCGTCCAGCTTGAAGGTTCAATAAAACCGTGTTTCTCCACAGGGTAAACAGCCATTTCCCAATCTGTTTTTCCCAGTTCGATCAATCGCTGTGAAAGCCGTACTACATCCTGAAAATGCACGTTGGTATCAACCATGCCGTGACAGATCAGCAACGGTTTTGTAAGCCCTTCGGCATAATAAATCGGGGAAGACCGGACGTAGGCGAGGCTGTCCTGTACGGGAGTATTTAAAATATTGGAGGTATATCCGTGGTTATAATGTGCCCAATCGGTTACCGACCGCAGTGCAGCGCCTGCAGCAAAAACGTCGGGTTGCGAAAATAATGCCATCAGCGTGATAAATCCACCGTAAGAGCCTCCGTAGATTCCAATATTACCGGCATCTATATCGTGAGCCTCCACCAGATATCGGGCGCCATCCACCTGATCCGTAAGATCCCAACCACCCATATGCCGGTAAATGGCTGTTCGCCAGTCACGACCATATCCGGCGCTGCCCCGGTAATCGATATCAAGCACGGTATATCCGTTATCAACCAGGAAATTGTGAAACATGTATTCGTGAAAATAGCTGCTCCACCACTTATGTGCATTTTGTAAATATCCTGCACCATGTACGAACACGACTGCGGGTCCGCCTGACACAGGATTTTCAGGTTTATATATCCGGGCGTGGATTTCAGCATTATCGCGGGCTTTGAAGGTGATGAATTCGGGTACACGCCAGCTATATGCACGGAAGGCATCGGTAAGTGAATGAGTGATTTGAACAGCTTCAGCGCCTGGCTCATTCTTCATAAGGTAGAGTTCCCAGGGCCGGTTGGCATACGAGTTTCTGATTGCCAGCATCGTTTCGTCAGGCGAAAGCACGGCATCGTTACGTCCGTTCATACCCGTAATTTTTTCCGGCTTCCCTCCATTAAGCGCTATCCGGTAGAGGTTTCGTACACCGGGGTGTTCCATGTTGGCTTCAAAATACCAACGTTGCTTGTCTTCGGATATCCGCGGATTGTAAATTTCAAAATTTCCTTTTGTAAGGTTTTTTTTCTTGCCGGTTTGTATATCAACAGTGTAAAGATGAGCGTATCCCGATTCTTCCGACTGGAACCAAACCCGTTTATTATCCGGCATCCAGCCGATGGCTTCGCGGCTAAACCAGCCGATTCCGGGCCCGGCAATCCACGCTTCATCACGCTGTCTGTCCAGCACATGTACGCTTCCATCGGAAAGATCAAGCAATGCAATCCATCGGTCCTTGTTATCATTCGAAAGAAATGTGACGATGGCATTTTTTCCATCCTCAGACCACCTGGGACTGCTCGTGTCAACATTACGCACAACCGGTTTGGCATCCTTGTACTTTTCATAATCAGAATAATAGTCTGGAAAATCTTTGATCCCCGGCAAGGTGTTGGTGACAACTTTATATGTCGTATCTCTTTCAATATTATAAATCCACAACTCACGCGACGACGAGCCGGCGCCTACATTTGCCCGCGCAGTAAGGTTTTCAGTGTAACCCGATTCGGTCACATAATCAGGCACCCTGGTATGTTTGGAGTTGCCAGCCCTTTCGAAAAAGGTATAGGTGATATATTTCCCATCCGGACTTATAGCTATACCAGATACACGTTTTTTCCCGGTAAAGATTTCTTTGGGCCGATCAGGCTCATTCTTTTTATTTATTTCAGAACGGAGTTCCCGTTTTTCTTTTCTTTCTGCCAGTACGGAAATCAAGTGCATCTGATCTTCTTCAAGCCATTTATCGCGCTCCGACTGTTTGGGATCAGATTTTTCAGAACCACTTTTAAAATTGGTAAGTTGTTTGGAATATCCTGTACGGATGTTCCAGGCATATAGATTTCCATCACTTTGATAAAGAATCGACTGGTTGTCAAAACTGAATTTTACCGA
>QIDJ01000133.1 GCA_003228395.1 Flammeovirgaceae bacterium | reverse complement strand
GGCTAAAGTAGTTGCACCGGCAATACCTCCACAAGGCAGGTGTTCTCCCGATTCCACCTGCCGGCCTCGTAAGAAACAGGCAAATATGAGAAGATCGCGTTAGTTTTTAAATACAAAGAATCAGGATAACAGGTAAAATGAAAAGATGAGATTCTTATTGACGGAAGATTCCTTGTTTGTTTAAAATGCACTCGCTGAATAAAATGGGGGAAGCTTGAGTAGCATGAGTAATCAATTAGTTCAATTCTCGGTCGTTGTGCGTGCGGAGAGTAATAATCCTACGATACTGAATCCTGATTTCCTTAAGATTCAGAAAATAGTTCCGAGTGAATGGGAGGTGGCAAGCCCGCCGATAACGACCCCACCATTTGCTATTGTTCAATATAAAAGTGGCGTTTCAATATCTGTTCGCCCCGATGTATTACAGGTTACGGACGATGAATCGAAAGAACCCAATGATAGTAAGATCAGCCAAATTGTGAACCGATATGTCGAGGTTGTTCCGCATGTCCAATACACTGCGGTAGGAATTAATTTTCTATCCTCTTATATCGCCCCTGCTGGTTTCAACCTAAAAACTCACTTCCTTAAGGATGGGCCGTGGGATCTTGGTAACAATCAATTGGAAAACGTCGGATTGAAATTCACATATACCTTGGATAAAGAGCGTTTGCTTTTATCTCTAGATGCTAATATCCAAGAAGGCAAGTCTGATATTATTATAAAGGCGAATTTCCACCGTGAAGTGAATGCGAAAGATAGCCAGTTATCCCAAATCGCAGATTGTTTAGAAAATATACCGTCATATTGGGATCATTACAATAATCTCCTGTCTGATATACTGCCGGAAGAACATAGATAGAAAACTAATTAATATTATGGGAGTCGCAATAGACACTTACGGTCATCAAGGTATTAATCCGTCGTTTAAAGCCTATGTTGAGGGTGCGGTATGGCCAAAAAAGTCTACAATAAAAAAATTTATAACCGCTACCGCAAGCAACACGTTTGTTCTAAAACCCTACGTTGCGCCTGATAAATTGGATTTTCTCGATGGGCTTTTTCCGCAAGAAAAACCGGTACCGACAACTCAACTCCAAAGTGAATATGCTCCATTAGGTTTAATAATTTCGTTTGTCCGGAACCACCTTAAGGTTCCTTATTCTTCTAAGCTAGCAGACCGTTTGGACTATTTACATGAAGCGAGCATTGAAGAAGCTCCGGAGCAGTCTCCCATCTCAGTAGATTCATTGCAGGGCTTTATCAACTTTTTAAAGAAAGAACAAAACCTGGGAGAGCCGGATGTTGTTTTGTCCTACGAAGGCAATATTCGGGCTGAGTGGCATAAGTCACGCCGGGAACACTTTGCGGTTGAATTTTTGCCGGATTGCCAAGTTCGTTATGTGATTTTCTCTTCTGATCCCGACTATCCGTCGAGAACGAATCGCGTATCCGGCCTGGTATCAGCAGAGACGCTGATGAAAAAAGCTGAACCGTTTAATGTCTTATCATGGGCAACGCGTTAATTTTTGCCTACGAAGAAAGACCCAATACCGGATAACAATCACGTCTCCCGCTATGTGGGGTACGATCAAATAGCACCAAATGGCCGAATCACTGGAAAAGCTTTTCAACTGCGCGAGAACGAAAGCTCCTTGTCAGTCAACTGGCTTGAGTTCTTTGACCTGAAAGATAGAAAAGCAGAGATCCAGAAAATCCGAGAGGCGTTTGCAGACAAAGGCCGGGGCGTTGGAACAAAGGCGAAATTTGTTGCCTTGAATGTCGGCGAAATTCGGAAATATGTCCAACAAGAAAGCGACGATAACCGAATCTTATCTGTATTGCACGATCCGCAGGACAATGATCTTTCCCACAGTGGCATTTATAATATGCGGCATGACGATCCTATAATCGGAGACCTGATTGCTGACCTCGTTAACGAAGAACAAATTTATCCTGCCAAAAACCCATAGAGCGGGATTTTGTAGTGATTGACCGAGTCAAAAAAACGATTACTTTTTGTTTAATTCATTCAGAACCGACTTCATAATCCCAACAGGGGAAACGCCGAGGGCATTGGAAAGGCATAATATGGTCGTTAATGAAGGCTGTCTTAATCCGCGCTCCATCAGGGAAATAAAAGTTCTGTCCAGTGAACTTTCAAAGGCCAGGGTTTGTTGAGAGATTTTCTTTTTATTTCTCAGCTTTTTCAGGGTTTTCCCGAAAGCCGCCTCCGGTTTCACATTCCATTCCATTTTCATTTAGAAGAAGAATACGGTCGCCGCAGATGATAGTCGACGGACTATAGTCTTCACATGAGGCCGGTTTTCTGATAGTATCTATTCGGCGCAAAACGTAGATGAGGTTTATATCGGCGGCGGCGGGACAACCGGCAATGATGCCGAAGCTACTTCCATAGCGTAAACCGTCGTTGCCACTTTACAAGTGGTCCCCAACCGTCGCAACGGTAGCGTGCCGCTACTCCCAACCGTCGCACGCGTGAAGCCGGGTTTGTTTGTAATTTATAAAGGCCAGTTTGATATACGTCTGAAAGTTATAAAATAAAGAACCAACTTTGCTGACGCGTTGCGACGGTTTTTGGCCACTTCTAAAGTGGGTCAGCGGTAATTCGTAAACTGAAGGTCTATGCCAAAATCTTTTTCTTTAAGGATTGCTATGACGCTTTGGAGGTCGTCCTTCTTTTTTCCGGTTATGCGCACCTGGTCATCCTGTATCTGCGTCTGAACCTTCAGCTTTTCATCTTTTATCGTTTTTACTATTTCTTTCGCTTTTTCGATGGCGATTCCCTGCCGGAGTTTTATATTTTGCCGCACATTGCCGCCGGATGCCGGTTCAACCTTTCCCGGGTCAAGCGCCTTCAGGGATACGCCCCTTTTAACGAGTTTGCCATGAAGCACGTCCACGACGTTTTTCAGCTTTAACTCGTCGTCGGATACAAGCGTCATTGCGGCTGTTTTTTCGTCCAGCTTGATTTCGCTTACGCTATTTCGGAAATCGTAGCGTTGTTTTATTTCGCGTGTGGCCTGGTCCAGAGCGTTTTTGACCTCCGCCATATCCACATTGGAAACCACATCAAAAGATGATCCCATTTATATTTCCCCCCTCAATAAAGCGGGCTAACCCGCGTTTCTTACGAAGCGGCCGTTTCGCCCGCCCTCTTTTTCCATCAGCATGATGTCGGTTATAACCATGTTTTTATCAATCGATTTACACATATCGTATATTGTAACCGCGGCGACCGATACGGCCGTAAGCGCCTACATCTCAACGCCGGTGGAACCGCGAACTTTCACCTCGGAGCGTATGTCTATGGCGTTTTTCGACGCCGTGAACTCTATTTCACACGAATCAAGCCGTAACGTATGGCATAAAGGTATCAGCTCCGCCGTCTTTTTTGCGGCCATTATGCCCGCTATCCGCGCTACGGCCAGCACATCGCCTTTCGGCGCGTTTCCACCGCTAAGCGCCTCGATTGTCTTCGGGCTTACAACCACCCTGCCGGAAGCTACGGCGCGCCTTGCCGTGGAACGTTTTTCGGATACGTCCACCATACGCGCCTTGCCTCTCTCATTCAGATGAGTCAAAACATCAGACATGCGCCGATTATATCAACAATATCATCCGAAGTTTATTATAATAAAAATTCGATTTCGGCAATCCGCTTTGCGGGAAGCCGTTAATATACCCTGAATGAGCATTCAGGGGGAGGGGGAATTACGGAATTTAACTTTTTAAAAGAATTTATTCTGGATGCCAACGAGCAGTTCGAAAAAATCGAACAGGCCGTCATTAATCTGGAAAAAGAGTTCACAAAGGATGATATAGATGAACTTTTCCGCGCTTTCCACACTCTGAAAGGAAATTCATCCATCGCGGGATTTCTCGATCTGATGAATATAAGCCACGCGGTTGAAGGCATAATAAGCGACGTAAAAAACAACGTTATTCCAATGTCCCCGGAAATAACGGATATG
>QIDJ01000302.1 GCA_003228395.1 Flammeovirgaceae bacterium | reverse complement strand
AACCTTTCGCAGGGAGAGTCCACCTTTATGGTGGAGATGACCGAAACAGCAAGTATTCTTAATAATTTCAGCGACAGAAGCCTCATTTTACTGGATGAAATCGGACGCGGTACAAGCACCTACGACGGAGTGTCGATTGCCTGGTCGATTGCAGAATATCTGCATAACAATACCGAACACCGGCCTAAAACACTTTTCGCCACACACTATCACGAACTGAACCAACTTACAAAAGACCTTCCCCGTATTAAAAATTTCAATGTTTCGGTAAAGGAGGTGGGGGATAAGGTGCTTTTTATGCGCAAGCTTGAAGAGGGTGGGAGCGAACACAGTTTCGGCATTCACGTAGCCCAGATGGCCGGAATGCCCAACCCAGTGGTTATCCGCGCGCATGAGATCATGAAATTTCTCGAAAAGGACCATAAGAAAAATGATCAAAAGAAAAAACTTGATCAGTTACCGGTATCAGGCAATCAAATGACTTTATTTCAACCTGATCCGCACTTTGAAGAAATAAAATCGTTGCTTGAAAAGATCGACATCAATACCATTTCGCCGGTGGAGGCATTATTGAAGCTCAACGAAGTAAAGTCGTTCCTGAAAGATAAAACAAAATAGCCCTTAGGTTTATGGCAGCTCCATTGAATTTGGAGGAGAGAATGTTTATATTTATATGAGCTAATTATCGGGGGATGAAAAATCTGAAAATCATATGTGTTGCCGGCCTTGCTGCATTACTCACATCGTGCTACTCCGGGACTCAAACCCAATCTTCCAAAGCGGATAAAGACAACCAGGTAAATGTGGGTTACGGGAGTCGGAATGAGAATGCGGTAACCAGTTCGGTTGCTGCTATTGAAGTCGATAATCCGGCATTATCGCTGGCGGACTATCTCAGGCGTGTTCCCGGTATTCAGGTAAGAGGCTCGGGCAACAATGTATCGGTCATGATCAGATTAGGTTCCAATCATCAGGTCAGTTCCGAGCCCCTTTTTGTGCTCGATGATGTGCCCGTTAGTACACGCTACCAGGATGTCGCAAACATGGTGGATGTGAACGACATTAAAAACGTCACCATCCTCAAAGATATCGCTTCCGCAAATATCTATGGCATGAACGGCAACAACGGGGTAATTCTAATCGAAACTAAACGTAAGTAAAAATTTTTCTGCGGCATCAAAGACCGAGCACTTCTTTACCCTGTTCGAATACAATGTCTCTGGGGATACCGGCTTCACCAACCCGGTCAAGCGCTGCCTGCAGCTCCTCACCAACGTTACCCATTTCATCAAATAGCTGCGTCACCCCTTCATAGTCGCCATTGCCCTGCAGTATCAGGATCTTTTCGGAAAGTGAATTCATCGCGGCCTGAAAATCATCAAAATTAACTTCATATGCGCCTGTTTCACTATTAAAAGAAAATGCATTTTGTTCCTGGAAATAGTTGAAACGGATCATGTTGGCTTTGCCGTGTGCACTGGACGCGCCAAAACGGACCGATCTGAAAATACCTGCCAGGAATGTTACATAATAGTCCATCAAATCCCCTTCAATTTCTCCGGCGCCATGAAGTTTGGTAACCATGTACAACCCGAGGATATCTGCTTTACCTTCTTCCAGCGCCGAAGCCTTTTCCTGCAGCGACCTGCGAACGGTGCCTTTACCGTTAATCGTGTTTTTGATACCGAGGCCGTGGGCCACTTCATGAAACATGGTATTGGTAAAAAAGGCATCAAATTTCACATGACTACGCTGTGATTCCGAAATCAATACCTCTGCCAGCGGAAGCATTATTTTATCAAATTTGGCCTGCATGGCATTTTTAAGCTGCAGCCTCCGCGATCCTTTAGCCAGCTGCACCTGTTCGTCATTAGGCAGGTTAATGGCAATGGTTTTACTGCCTGCATTGCAATCGCCGGCGTAAAACACCACATCGTAGGCATTTAGTTGTGAATTTGTACCGGGCTTTTCAGTTTTGTAGGCATCTTCAACCGGCAGTTCAGCCTGCAATTGCGGCAGAAAGGAAGCGTATTTTGCCAGCCGGTCACTCCATGATTTGTCTTTTATTAAAACATATGCTTCGTGTGCGGCCTTGTAGTTGTAAAGCTTATCCTCATAATTTTCGATCGGGCCAATCACCACTTCAATGGTATTGTCTGTCATTTCCATCCAGGCCATGTCGCTTTCCCGGTATTCATCTGTGAGTAACGCTTCTGCCCGTAATTCAAGATATTTTTTCAGGCCTGCGTCCTCAGCCAGGCCTGCGGCTTCTCTCAATAACCCGGCTGCCTCAGTATGTTCTTTCTGAAATGCTTCGGAATAGGGCAGGGTATAAAGTGCACCGTCTTCATCACGCCTGATAAGCGTGTACAAGCTGCTTTTATCCGGATTTTTCCAGGCTTCAAACTCTTCCTTTGTCATATCTTCCGGATAGAACTGTGCGCCTGCCGGTTTTGGTTCGATGCCATTAATAAACGGTTGATCGGCGTCGAGCCGGTCCCAGGGGCCGTAATTGATTTCGGAAAACCGTCGTGTGGCTTCGTCTTCGATGCGTTGCATCAGGGCTTCTTTGTCGCCCCAGGCTTCTTTCCAGAAAATACCGTCCATGATCTTTGCCGCTTCGATCAGTATAGGGATCATTTTTTTCTGATTTTCAGAAAGCACGCTCAGGTCGGCGGTAAGCCTGAACGTGGCATATTCATCCACTTTCATCTGTATTTCTGTTTTTTCACTTTCTTCAGCTTTTGCATTATTGTCATCTGTGGTTTTATTGGTGCAGGAAGCAGTAATAATAAGTGCTCCTGCCAAAAACAGTAATTTTTTCATTGGTGAATGGATTAAAGTTTGAAAGGTTGAAATTACAAAAGGAAAGGATTGTTTGCTATATATAAAAGGCAGAAAACAAAATGAAACTCTATTAGATTAGCTGATCTAAATCATTTCGATTGGTATTTCAAATGTGGCAATTTACATGCTGCATTTTTTATTGGGATGAAGAATATGGGTTATATTTCTAAGTCAAGTATCAAAAAGAGCCTCTGAATCAATCCAGAGGCTCCCTAACGAACATTCGTTAGTAATTTTAATTATTTTCTGGTCTGAGTTTGCGTACTTCCGCACCCGTGCGCCACAACTCGGACTCCCGTATCTCTGCCAGCTCTTTTTCCAGGCGGCTGCGGTAATCGGGCTTGCTGTTTTCTTCAATGGCCCTTTTTGCTTCCCTGCCGGCTGCCACACTTTCGTACAACTCTTCAAAAACCGGCTTTGTGGCTTCACGGAACTTATGCCTCCAGTCAAGCGCCCCGCGCTGCGCCGTAGCCGAACAGTTGGCATACATCCAGTCCATGCCGTTCTCAGCTACCAGGGGCATCAGGCTTTGGGTGAGCTCTTCCACCGTTTCATTGAATGCTTCGGATGGTGTGTGCCCGTGGCTGCGCAGCACGTTATATTGCGCTTCGAATACCCCGGCGATGGCGCCCATCAGTACGCCACGTTCACCAGTTAAGTCAGAATACACCTCCTTTTCAAAAGTGGTTTCAAACAGATATCCGGAGCCGATTCCAATTCCGAGCGCAAATGCGCGTTCCCTTGCTTTGCCGGTGGCATCCTGAAATACGGCATAGCTGGAATTCAGGCCTTTTCCGGCCAGAAACATCCGGCGCAGCGACGTGCCCGATCCTTTGGGAGCTGCAAGTATCACATCAACATCTTTCGGAGGAATGATGCCTGTCTGATCGTGAAAGGTTATGCCAAAGCCATGAGAAAAATACAAGCCCTTTCCTGCTGTCAGGTGTGCCTTCATAACGGGCCAGGCGCTGATCTGCCCGGCATCGGAAAGCAGGTTCATGATGATCGTGCCTTTTTCACATGCTTCTGCTATCTCAAAAAGGTCAATTCCTTCCTGCCATCCGTTCGCCACAGCTTTATCCCATGTGACTGAATTTTTACGCTGCCCGACGATGACGTTAAATCCGTTGTCTTTCAGATTCAACGCCTGTCCGGGACCCTGCACCCCATAACC
>QIDJ01000040.1 GCA_003228395.1 Flammeovirgaceae bacterium | reverse complement strand
TGGAAGGGTTATAAAGTACGCATGGTCATTAGCTTGAAACCGGTTATTTCCATGAGGAATTATGGTCTGTTTATCCCTCAGTAGCGCTACATTTATAAATTCGTTGTTGTTGATAATGCTGCTTACCTCTCCCAGTAATTTATTGTTAAGAACGCTGTCCTCATTTATTATTGTTCCAACAAGCGACAGCTTGCCATTGTCAAAGTCGAATGAGTCAGTAACTGCTGATTCTCTCAGCAGCCGTTTAATTTCCCGGGCTGCCAGCGACTCAGGCGATATGATTTCATCAATTCCCAGTTCTTTGAGATTCAGAATATCTTTGCTAAATATAAATTCGGTGTTTTGTACCCTGGCAACCGTTTTCTTAACGCCCATGTTTTTGGCAAAAATTGCAGTGGCAATATTTGTTGCCTCATCTTCTGTAACGGCAATCAAAAGGTCTGCATTTTTAGCATTTGCTTCAGAAAGAACCCTGAACGAGATGGAGCTGCCTTTAATCGCTGCCACATCAAGATGAGAACCTGCGTAGTCGAGTTTGCTTTGCTTAAGGTCGATGAGCGCTATGTCATGCTCTTCATAAGCAAGAAGTTTGGCCAGGTGAAACCCAACATCACCTGCACCTGAGATTATTATTCTCATGAATACTCATGTTAATTCCCGTACAAATATATAATGAATACGTTGTTAACAAACCATGTTTAAATAAACCGGATTATTTTTTAAGCTTTGTTGACAAAATATTGACATTAACGCATTTTTATCGCCAATTCTTTCAGTTGTTCTTCAGAAATTGGAGCGGGTGAATCAATCATCACATCCCTGCCGGAATTATTTTTCGGAAAGGCAATAAAATCACGGATCGAATCGGCACCTCCAAACAATGCGCACAGCCGGTCAAACCCGAAGGCAATTCCACCATGCGGGGGAGCGCCGTAGTTGAATGCATTGAGTAAAAAACCAAACTGCTGATTTGCTTCTTCTTCCGTAAATCCCAGAGCATCGAACATTTTTTGCTGAAGTTTACGGTCGTGTATCCGGATAGACCCGCCCCCGATTTCTACCCCATTGATCACAAGGTCGTATGCATTGGCTTTCACTTCACCCGGATCTGTATCAAGTTTTTCAATGTCCTCGGGTTTAGCGCTTGTGAAGGGATGATGCATGGCATAATATCGCCGGGTTTCTTCATCCCATTCCAGTAGGGGAAAATCAACCACCCAGAGTGGTAAAAATTTCCGGTTATCAATTTGGTTAAGCGTTTTGCCCATGTACAGTCGTAGCACAGACAAGGCAGTTCTTGTAGCCGAAGGGTCTCCGGCAAGAATCAGCATGAGATCACCCGGTTTGGCCTGAAAGTGTTCAGCCCAATTTGCAAGCTGCTCCTGATTAAAAAATTTATCAACGGATGATTTGAATGTGCCGTCTTCATTGTATTTCACATATACAAGACCTTTTGCTCCTACCTGAGGCCGTTTCACATAGTCCGTCAATGCATCCAGTTGCTTTCTGGAATATCCGGCACAACCCGTTGCATTAATGCCAGCTATTAATCTGGAATTATCAAATACCTGAAATCCCTTTCCTTTTACAAGGTGATTCAACTCCACAAACTTCATCCCAAACCGGATATCCGGTTTATCTGTGCCATACATTTTAATGGCATCATCGTAGGTCATTTTCGGAAACGCATCGAGCTTTATGTTCAGCACAATGCTGAAAAGGTGCTTAATTAGTCCTTCAAATGTATTGAGCACATCATCTCTTGTCACAAAAGACATTTCGCAGTCAATCTGTGTAAATTCCGGCTGGCGGTCTGCACGAAGGTCTTCATCACGGAAGCATTTCACGATCTGATAATATTTATCAAACCCGCTTATCATAAGCAATTGCTTGAATGTTTGCGGTGACTGCGGCAGGGCATAAAATTCTCCTGGATTCATGCGTGAGGGCACTACAAAATCGCGTGCACCTTCCGGGGTTGATTTGATAAGCACAGGTGTTTCGATTTCGATAAATTGTTGACTATCAAGGTATGAACGGGTATGCTGCATCAATTTATGCCGGAGTTGAATATTTTTTCTCACAACAACGCGTCTCAGATCGAGATACCGGAATTTCATTCTCAGGTCTTCGCCTCCATCCGTCTCGTTTTCAATTGTAAACGGAGGAACTTTAGAGGGATTCAGTACTGTTAGCTTGCTGACTACAATTTCTATTTCTCCGGTGGGTATATTCGGATTTTTGGAAAATCGTTCAATAACATTTCCTGTGGCCTGAATCACATATTCCCTGCCAAGTGATCTCGCTTTCCGGATAAGACCGGCATCCGCCTTACTTTCATCAAATATTAATTGTGTAATTCCATACCGGTCTCTCAGGTCAATCCACAGCATTCCGCCTTTATCACGTATTTTCTGCACCCAGCCGCTGAGTATCACTTCTTTTGAAACATCTTCAATCCGGAGTTCGCCGCAAGTGTGAGTTCTGTACATGGTTTTTTAAATGATTAATTAAATTCGTGGTATTGCCATTACTTTAATATATTTCAAAAATGATGTGCAAATTTAGTAATAACCACCAATTATATACCTTTGAGGCTTTTATATTAAACATGTATGAGCAGGATATTAATTAGCATAGCAGGTAAGGCAGGTTTGATTGTTGTAATTGTAACTCTGGCCGGATTTTATATAGGTAGTCAGGCACAGGCCAGGCTGGTAAAAAAGAAGATTTCTGATGAGATTACAATGAAAATACCGGCCAGCTTTGTGCCAATGAGTGAGGCTGATATGTGGCAAAGAGTAAGCTCATACCGTAAGTCGCTTGCGTTGTTTACGGATATGCAGCGTATTATGGAATTGGGTGTAAACCATGCATTTTCAACCTGGGAAGAAGGAGATCTGAAAATGCTTCAGAGTGTGTATAAAGCAAGCATATTACAGCTTTTTGACACGGTGCGTTTCAGCAGGGACGAAATAATGAATATTAAGGGGAGGGATTTTGTAGTATTTGAATTTGTGTCCGGCATAAAAGGGGATCCTGCACTTTCAGTTGCAGGCAGTTCCGGGGGTATTTCAAAATATTATTACCTCCAATATACATTATATGAAAAAGGTACATTGGTATTCAACTTCAGTTGTCCGGCCCGTTTCAAAGAGGAGTGGCAACCTGCGGCGAGGGAAATGATGAATAGCGTTAAGATCAAATAGCGTAACATGAAATCTTTATTTAACAATACCTATTTCATGAAGGAAGCGCTGAAACTTGCCGAAAAGGCAAAGTCAGAAGGAGAAATACCTGTTGGTGCGGTCATTGTAGCTGGCAAACGCATTATTGGGAAAGGATACAACCAGACCGAGAAATTGAACGATGCAACTGCGCATGCGGAGATGATTGCGCTCACTTCGGCATTTCAATTTATGGGAGCTAAATATTTGCCCGAATGCACATTGTATGTTACCCTGGAACCCTGTCCGATGTGCGCCGGTGCACTGCACTGGTCAAAAATCAAAAAGGTCGTTTTTGGAGCCAGTGATCCGGTAAGGGGGCATTCGTTGTATTCAAATAAAAAAGGCAAATCACTGCTGCACGAGGCTACCGAAGTGCAAGGAGGAGTATTGGCAAAACAGTGCGGGAAGTTGGTTGAAGACTTTTTTAAGGAATTGAGAGAAAAGTGAAATAGCTATTCTGACAGTTTTGTATATTTATAAAAAATATGTTTAACCAATCTAAATCTAAATAAAAATGGCATTTGAATTACCACCCTTACCGTATTCGTTTGGTTCGCTGGAGCCACACATCGATGCACTGACTATGGAAATCCATCATGACAGGCACCATAATGCATATGTTTCAAACCTAAACAATGCAATTGCAGGTACTGATATGGAGGGAAAAAGCCTGGAAGAGATTCTTAGCAATATGGATGACTATCCTGTTGCAGTCCGGAACAATGGTGGCGGGCACTATAACCACAGCCTTTTCTGGACAGTAATGTCGCCCAATGGAGGCGGACAACCGGAAGGAGACCTC
>QIDJ01000193.1 GCA_003228395.1 Flammeovirgaceae bacterium | reverse complement strand
ATATCCATAAATATCCATATAAATAGCTTTTTAACCAATTTTAGGATATGTATATAAAATAGGGAAAGAAGAAAAGGTCAGCAAATGCAGTGCTACGAAGGTGGGAATAATCTCCTAAATTAGTACCGTCATGCTGAGGCTCCCATAAATATATTCAACTTATAGATTCAACTTATAGAAAATGAACTGCAGTACTGTCTTAAAGACAATAAAGCGGCTTTCAGGCAACTCCGTACCGTCCCAGCTTGCCGTTAAGGTTGACCCTGGCATAACCGCCGTAACACGGATACCGAAAGGTTTCATTTCTTCCCTTAATACTTTCGTCATGCCCACCTGGGCATATTTTGAAATGCTGTAGCTGGCGCCGTTCGGATACGGGGCAATGCCGGCAACCGAACAGATATTGAATACATGCCCTTCTTTTCGCTCAATAATGGTTATATTCACGCAATTTAGCATACAGAAAACGCGTATAAAACAATTATCCGGTTGCAGGTCAGTAAATGAAAACGATAGGTAAATATTTTATTTTTTTAGCAGTAACCTTCACCAATCATGGGTCATTCAAAACCTACTTTAAGTTGTTTATCGATGAATGCGTGCATATCGGGTTAAGCTCTATTGTAATTGTTAGTATTGTATCGGCTTTTATAGGTGCGGTTACTACCATTCAGACGGCTTATAACCTGGTGAGTCCACTCATACCACGCTACGTGATTGCACAGGTTGTACGCGATATGGTCATACTTGAGCTTGCGCCTTCCATAACTGCCATTGTTTTTGCCGGTAAAGTAGGATCCAACATAGCCAGCGAACTGGGGACCATGCGAATAACCGAACAGATTGATGCACTGGAAGTTATGGGAATAAATTCAGCCTCATATCTTGTGCTGCCCAAAATAATAGCCACATTTGTCATGTATCCGCTCTTAGTGATACTTGCTGCATTTTTATCCATTTTTGGCGGATATTTGGCAGGGATGGTATCCGGAGTTATTACCCCTGCGGATTATATCTATGGCATCAAGTTCGAACTCATCGAGTTTACAGTTACGTTTGCTATGATAAAATCATTTGTATTTGCCTTTCTGATCTCAAGTATTTCTTCCTATAAAGGCTATTATACCTTTGGCGGTGCACTAGAGGTAGGCAAAGCCTCTACAAGCGCGGTAACCAACAGCGTAATTGCGATACTTTGCGCAGATTACCTGCTTGCTCAATTGTTACTTAACTAACTAAAATAGTATGATCAGGGTTGATAATATATCTAAATCATTCGGAGATAAAGTGATCCTGAGCAATATAAACGGTACGTTTAAGCGCGGTATGACTAACATGATTATTGGCGCGTCAGGTACGGGCAAAAGTGTGTTACTTAAATGTATGGTAGGACTGATTGAACCCGACGAAGGATATGTCTATTATAATGACCGTGATTTTACCCATGCCGACCGCAAGCGAAGGATTGATATTCGCCGCGAAATAGGCATGCTTTTTCAGGGAGGGGCGTTATTTGATTCTAAAAATGTGGAGGAAAATGTAAAATTTCCGCTCGATCAGTTATCTGCAGACATGCCCGAAGACGAAAAGCTGGACCGGGTTAATTTTGTCTTAGAGCGTGTGGATCTTGCCGGTGTAAATAAGAAAATGCCTTCTGAACTCAGTGGTGGAATGAAAAAAAGAGTTGGCATTGCCCGCGCCATAGTGAACAACTCAAAATATTTGTATTGTGACGAACCCAACTCAGGTCTTGATCCTGTTACTTCCATTCGAATCGATAACCTGATTCATGAAATAACGAAAGAATTTAATATTACCACTATTGTGGTTTCTCATGATATGAATTCGGTGATGGAAATCGGAGAATATGTGTTGTTTATGTATGAAGGAAGAAAAATTTGGGAAGGAAGCAAAGACAACATTATGGAAGCAGTGGAGGAAGAACTTAACGACTTCATTTTTGCCAATAAGATGATGCAGATCGTTCGGGAGAAATCCTCGCTTTAAAATAAGGCGTGAACAGTAATACTTCCAAAGTGGATTACCCGCGTATTTTCACTTTTCCTGCCGCTATAAATCACCGACATCTGCAACCCTTCGATCAGCGTCTGCTGCCAGTTTAGTGACCAGTTGATGTTGGCCCCCGGATTCAATCCCGCAAGCACAGCAAAACCTGCAGGCGAGTTACTATCTCCGGTAAAATCAACCTTTGATAATTTGAGCATGCCCTGAAAATTCGTTTTGCTGATTTTTGAAAATTTAAACTCACCGGCTAGCTCATTGATCATTGCCGATTCGCCCTGCTCCGGATCCAATACGTTATTCTTGTTGCGCATACCGTATATTACATTCACCCTGAAGTATGGACGTGGCTGCCACGAAAATGAAGGGCGTACCGAATTGGCGCTGATAATAAAATTCCGGTCATTCAGAAAGTCCGATTCGGAAAATTCCTTTCCATAATTGGCTGTAATTTTAACGCTATATGCCCTGCCTGCATTCAACCTGCCGGTAAAGCTGAATTCCTTATTCAACCGGTCTTCAAATCCCCCGGTAAGCAAATTCAGGTTTCTGAACTGATTGTATCCCGCATTTATTCCATACGAAGGGTTTCCGCGATTAAAAAACCAGGTTGTCCTGAAATTTTCCCGGACACTCAGCACCTCCTCCCTGTCCATGGGTTTAACAAATGCGAACAACCTTGAACTTATTGATGTGTCAGTTATTTTCGAAATTGAATTCCAAACAGTGGAGTTGGAAATTTTATTCAGCAGCCTTTTAATCCCTCCTGATTTTCTCCAGGAATGTGGAAAGCTGAAATTAAGCCGGTAGTTAAAGGTGTTTTCGAATGCATCAATGTAATCGCCACCCGGAATAAAAATTTTTGCATAGTTCTTTTCATCAATGTTGACCGCCAGGAAAAATTCATTCAGGTCCTGGATGCCATCGCCATTCTGGTCCATCCAGGTATAGCTTCCCTGGCCGGTGGGTACCTGAATGTAAACAAACTCTTTTTTCAATTCCCTGCTATCTGAAATTGAATAGGTAAGTTCGTTTTTAAATAAATTATCGAAAAATGTCCCATACCAGTCTATCCGGCCTTTCAGGCTTTCGCCATTTCCAAAGTCAACTCCTTCGCCTTTGTTCTGAAGGTCACGGTAAGAAACGAGTACACTGATATTCTGAAACCGGCTTATCGCGTTACGGTACGTAAGGTTTACGGTTTGCGACCGGTTGCTCTCCACCATCTCACCCCTGTATGGCTCCCGGTCGTTTCGTAGCCTGTAGTCCAGGCCAAACCCGGACTTTTCGGTTTCAAGGCTGCGCAGGTAAACAACATGTTCGGTAAAGTGATTGGCGCTGCTTATTATTGAATCTGCACGATATTCTTCCTGTTCTTCTATATGAAACGCATAACCAGGGCGCATTTTGCCAATTTCATACGAAAGGTCTGCGTATAACTTTTGCCAGCCTGACCGCATGCCTGCCTGATCATTATCAGATAGAAACATTCTTGAAATCAACCGTGCAAGTCCCAGTTCTTTGTTGAAATTCAGGGTATTTTGAAAACCGTTTACCAGTTGTCCCTTTTTCCGGTGCGAAAGCGTATAGTCAAGCAGGTTGTATGCATCTTTTTTAGCTCCGATAGTCGTCGTGATCAACAGGTCTTCTGAGAGTTCGTCTTGTTCATCAGGCTGGTAATTCCAGTCCCGGTCAAACTCCACATGTCTGAACCGGTCAATGGGCGCGAAATTTTTACCGAGATATTCAATTTCAGCCCTGCTGTTGAATGTGTAAGCCGAACCACCAATTTTTCTGCCGGCTGATTCAAGCATGAAATTTATGGCGCTTCCGGCATTGTCCCTACCGCCTGCTTCAGAGAATAAATTTTTATCGCTTTCGGAAAATGATACCTCGGTTTTAATTTTTTCGAAATCATTGAGTTGATAGCCGGCACCCACATTCACCATTTGCTTTTTGGAAGGAGCCGGAATGATTTTGTAAGGTACATATTCCCCCTGGGGAACACCACCGGCCGGCATTACCCACTCAAATACCTTCCCGTTTGCGGTGGTAACTTTCTGGACATAATTTCCTTTATTCAGGCCTGTTTTAGTAAACTTTACCTCCCAGAATGCACTATCGGGGTGCGTGGAATGCACAAATACCTCACTGCCATCCATAACAATTTTTTTATAAAGGATT
>QIDJ01000053.1 GCA_003228395.1 Flammeovirgaceae bacterium | reverse complement strand
CCCGTTACTCAATACGAAACGTATCTGCCGGAAGTTCCTTATTGAGTTCGATGGTCAATACTTCGGTTTTAAATTCCTGCGGACCAAATTTCTGAACAATTTCAAACGGAAACATTATGCCATCCACCTCTTTATAATTCCCATAATCGGTGATCTGTGTGGCGCTGCCCTGGGGTGTGTCAATCACTTTAGAAGAGCGCAGTTTTAACCCCGTTTCTACAGAATAATAGGCTGTTTTTTTTGACCCGCCCGGAAGCATCACTGTGATCACGTAAGCATTTTCTTCTCCGATTTTTTCAATCCCGGTCAGATCCGATTTTATTTCACTTTTGGCATAGTACAATTCAGGGAATAACCCCGATTCAGAAGCCATTTCTTTCTTCATGTTCTCATCAACCGGCATGCGATTTCCCATTTGCTCGTTTATCATTTCAGTGCCATCGAAAACAACCTTGTTTACAACCATGCCGTTCATTTCGATTTCCTGTTTCATTTTATTCGGCGCTTCCTGTACAAGCTTTAAGTCCAGTAACTGACCCATCATTTCCGCTTTCATTGTCGTTGAAATGTTTTTTACACCTTCAAGCTTCTCGCGGCCTCCCAGGGCGCTGACATACGCTGCGTACACCTCGCCGGCAGCAAGGCCTTCAGGCAATGGTTGTGCATCAGAGGGCTCCACACGATTACCATAAATATCATAATACTGAACTTCTCCAAACTTTTTCAGGCCTTCGGATATTTCTGCGGCTTTCCCAACTACCACAATATATGCCCCATCCGGCTGAATATAAGTATCAGCCATTTGCTGTATATTGTCTGTCGATACGGCATTGAGATTTTTCAGGTAATTGGCATAGTAATCTTCAGAAAGCCCGTAAATAGCTGTATTCAACGCAAACCTGGCAATGGTCTGGGGGCTCTCCAGCGACCGTGCAAAGCTGCCGGTCATATAGGCTTTGGATGCATTCAGGTCTTCCTCAGTCACTTTTTCGTTTTCAATTCGCTTTAACTCATATAAAAATTCGTAAACCGCGCTGTCTGTCACCTCATTACGTACGCTGGCGCTGGCCGTGAAACTTCCAACAAGTTTATCCGGTGACAATGAAGAACGTGCACCGTAGGTAAACGCCTTGTCTTCCCTCAGATTTTGCATTAGCCTTGAAGAAAAGCTTCCTCCAAGAATATGATTCATTACACTTGATGGGATCGCATTTTGCGAACCGGGTTTCAGCGTTACGGCATAGCTTATCCGGATAACGGATTGTACCGAGCTCGGCCGGTCAACAAGCGCTACAACCGTTTTCTCAGGTGCCGCAGGTTGTTCATATTGAAATGAAGGAACATCTCCCGGTTCCCACTTTTCGAAATATTTCTGTGCAATTTTTTTGGCTTCTTTCACATTAATATCGCCTACAATGGCCAGGTAGCTTATATTAGGTTTAAAATAAGTCGAATAATAGCTCCGGCAATCATCAACGTTTATTTTTTCTACGTTCTCTTCGGTCATCAACTCGCCGTAAGGATGTGTTTTACCAAAAACAAGTGTATTCTGAACATTGGCCGCAATGCTATTGGGATCATCTTTAGCAGCAGCCAGACCTGAGATCGTCTGTTTTTTAAGTTTCTCCAACTCATCATCAGGAAAAGACGGATTATACAGTACATCCGTCATCAGTTCAAGCAATTTATCCTGATGTTTGGTAAGCGATGAAGCAAATATGCCTGTGGAAGATGTACTAAGCGAGGCAGCAATGAAATCAATCTCTTCGTCAATCTGCGATTTTGTCCGGTTGGTTGTACCCGTACGCATCAAATCTCCGGCGATTGTCACAAACCCGGCTTTTTCACCTTCAAGTATCGGGTCACGTTCAATCCGGAGATTGAAAGACACTCTCGGAATTTTGTGATTTTCCACCACAAAGACTTTCAACCCGTTTTTCATTTCAAAATGTTCGTACTTCCCAAGGTTGATTTCGGGAGCTGGGCCGGGTTTGGGTGCATGGGTTCTGTCGATCTGTGCTATAGTGGCAGTAGAAAATACTACCAGAAGAACAAGGAATATGTATTGCTTAAAAGTTTTCATGGCTGTTAATTATCATTTTTGATATTTTTTTCTTCAGGTTTCTTTTGAGCCGATTTCGGCAGGTAATGCAAAACAACCCGGTTATTCGGAACAAGGTATTCTTTTGCTACGCGCTGTATATCTTCTCTTGTCACATTCATGTACCGGTCTATTTCGGTATTGATCAGGTTTGCATCTCCAAAATACACATAATAATTGGCTAGATTTTCTGCTATGCCAACCACACGGCTGTTTCGTGATACAAATGTATTTTCTACCTGGTTTTGTATTTTCTGAAATTCATGTTCGGAAACAAGTTCATCCTGCATCCTGTTTATCTGGTTGTTGATTGAAATATCAAGATCACCCACATCAACACCTACATTAGCAATTCCAAACACCAGATAGAGGCCCGGATCTTCTGAAGGAAACGGAAAGGCGCCAACAGCAAGGGCTTTCTGTTCTTCATCCACGATCGCTTTATACATTCTTGAACTTTGACCCTCGGAAAGAATATTACCAAGCATTTCCATCGCATAAAAATCGGGAGTACCCTGTGCCGGCATATGGTATGCTTCGATTACAGCCGGCAACTGAATGTTGTCGAACACTACATCGCGTATCTCTTCTTTCTGAGGAGGCTCAATGATGTCAGGCCTGGGCACTTCTTTTTTCCCGCGCGGAATTTCAGAAAAATATAATCCGACTAACTCTTTGGCCTTTTCAATATCAATGTCGCCTGCTATTGAAAGCGTGGCATTCCCGGGCACATAAAATGTTTTATAGAAATCAACAAATTCATCGATAGAAGCTTCAGTAAGGTGCTCCAGTGATCCAATGGTAGTCCATCTGTACGGATGAACGGTATAGGCCCTTTTGGCTATCTCTTCCAGAATGCTCCCGTATGGTTGATTGTCAACACGCTGCCGTTTCTCTTCTTTAACTACTTCGCGTTGTGTCTCCACGCCGATCTGGTCCACTTTGGCATGCATCAGCCGCTCTGATTCAAGATACAGGCCAAGTTCCAGTTGGTTTGACGGCAGTATTTCGTAATAAAACGTGCGGTCGTTTGTGGTATTGGCATTATTAGTGCCGCCAGCGTTAGTAATAAGTTTGTCAAACTGGCCCCTTTCAATGTTAGCTGAACCTTCAAACATAAGGTGTTCGAAAAAGTGTGCAAATCCTGTTCGCTCAGGATCTTCGTTCTTGGAACCTACGTGATAGAGCATGGATACGGCTACGATTGGAGTAGTGTTATCCTCATGCAGTATAACATGCAGCCCGTTGTCGAGATCGAATTCAACGAATTCAATCTTTGTCTGTTGTCCGGCAGCCGGTATTGCCAGCACCAGCAGGCAAACAACGATTAAATGTAAATATTTCATTATCAGATATTTTGTTGATTTTTATTATGCGTGTAAACTTACTTATTGAAAGGTTCAAATAAAAGTGAAACAAATGGGGTTATTCTTCTTTTTATATAAGTGGCAAATTTTACATTTCAGACTTCAATTACATGTTTCAAAATATCTTCGGCCTGTTTACGTCGAAGTCTGGGGCCAAATTGTGATACTACCTGTGAGGAGGCCAGACTTGCGATTTTGCCAGCCTGGGCATAACTATACCCGTTTGTAATTCCATATAAAAATGCCCCGGCAAACATATCTCCGGCTCCGTTTGTGTCAATGGCATTTACGTTATAAGGCTCAATGTCAATAAAGGTATCGCCGTTGTATATCATCGCCCCGTTCTTGCCAAGCGTGATGGCAAAGGTGCCGGCTGCTTTTTTCATTTCTTCCCTGGCTTCCAGCATGTTATCTTTTCCTGTGAATACCATCGCCTCTTCTTCGTTACAAAAAATCAGGTCTATGCCGCTTCCCACAACCGCATCCATATTATTCCTGAAATACCGGACCATGTTAGGGTCAGAAAATGTAATGGAAGTTTTAACGCCATTTTCCGAGGCAATCTTTTTGGCATGGAGCATGGC
>QIDJ01000246.1 GCA_003228395.1 Flammeovirgaceae bacterium | reverse complement strand
CCAGGCGGTGGGGATGCCCGAAATCCCGCGTTCGATGCGAAACCCGTTTTTCTCAAGTATGCCCGTAAGGTATTTTTCGGTTTCAAATTCCTGAAAGCCCAGTTCGGCAAAACTAAACACCTTGTCAACCATGACCTGAGCCAGCTTGGCCTGAGCGTCGATTTTGTCAGCAACCCCGGATTTTAAGGCGGTGATTTCATCGTCGGAATATGTACCGGTTTGTGCATAAATGGCTGTAGCGCAGCATGTAATGGTTAACAGGATAAACAGGAGCTGAAAAGAGCGTGAAAACGATTTTGAAAGTTGCATGTTATCGGATTTAAGTCAGGGATTCAATTAGTGAAAAATGCGGGATATATCAAAGGTATATTTTACTGACGGATAACTTTTATTGATCCATGTAAAAATACACCCTCACCGCCCCGGGCATGGTGTACAACCGGTACACCCGGCCATCCCACACGAGGATCGGACCGGAATAATTATTGTGAACTTTATCCGCATATTCCTTACCAAAAAGATTTCCTTTTTCTTACGAAGAAAATCATCCTGAGATTGAAAAATGAATGTGAAAAAAGGACAACAATTGGAAGCTTTAAACGCTCCGTAGGATATGCCACCGGGCTATTTGTCCCATGCTCCAACATGCTTTCTGAACAGGATCAACTGCCCCAGGTGATGGGAATTGTGGTCGATTACAACAAGAATTTCCCTGAAAACAGTGTATTTGGCCCCGGCAGGAAGGGTTTGATAGAGATTGGTACGGGGGTCCTTCACGATGCTTTCCAGGTGATCCAGGTCGTCAAAAAACCGTTGCTTGCTTGTATTCCAGGCATCCGGACCGGATTGCTGCTTTTCCGGCCAGTAGGCGGCCGGCCAGTCAGGCGTCTGGTAATTCGGGTCTTCCATAAAATCAATGATATCCCGCTGTGTCAGGCGCATATGTTCCAGCAGTTGCCAGGGGGTATATTCCACGCCGGCGATTTTCGAATGCATGTGTTCCATGGGAAAATCCTCCAGCACATCAGTTGCATTCACATGCGCATTGCGGTCTTTTAAAAAAGAGATCAACTGATTCCTGACAAGCTGATCTTCGTGGCTCCGGTTCATTATCGATGAGGTTACGTATCGGACAAAGATACCAGTTGGATGCACTAAAAATACACACGGTTCGTTGTTATTTGCGTTCAGTATAAATCAGTTACCTTATGGCTACATTCAAAATATTCTGGCTCGCGTTACACGCCTCTTTCCTTGGCGAAAGCCGCGCGCTGATCGTACAAATTGATCCTTCGGCCTGTGAAATGGTGCTTTCCGATACCTTTATGACGGTTGAAAATCACATGAAGCGGTTAAGCGGAATCGCTGCCATCAATGCCGGGATGTTCGCATACCTCGCGGAAAAACCAACCGACCGGCTGGTTGGCGGACTGTGGAAAAACGGGGTGCAGCAGTATCCGCCTCTTAAAAGCAATATGAAATATTCGCTGCTCCACGGTGATACGATCGCCATTGCCATGCCCGGGGAATACCTGCCGGAAAAGCACGATTACACGCAGGCTTATCGCATGGTGTACAACAAGCAGGTCGTATGGCAGAAGGAACAAAAGTTCTGGTCTGCCGCGGTATTGGGATGGGATGGAAAATTCATTTACCTGATTCACGTACGAAGCCCGTATTCGATGAATGACCTGGCGCACCAACTGATCAATACACTCGGCCTTACCCGCCTGGCCTATCTGGAAGGCGGCCCGGAGTCCACGCTGGCCACCCGGGATCAGGTATCTATTGGCTCCTATGAAACTGACTTTTGGGAAGATGACAGCAACCGGGAGCAATGGGAAGTGCCGTTTGCGTTTGTGGTGGTGCCAAAATATTAGCCGTAAGCATGTAAGCCGAAAGCCGAAAGGTTGGTAAAGCAAGGTAATTATCTGGCGCGGATCTTCCAGCCCGGCGTGGAGCGTAAGCAGGATCCGTGCCTGCCCTGGTCTTCGTTCCCGGCATGTCCCATCAGCGTCTCCAACCAAGCCGGGGGAAATCCTGAATGATATATTGTATCTGTATTTTTTTAAAAACAATCCTGTTGGGACGCTGATGATCAAAATACTCAGCGTGCAGGCATAATTCTGTCCAGGGTCCACTTCAATATTTCAGCATACTTTAATTTGTTTTCTGCAACAGATAGTACGAACTCATATTTATCATTTGTGCTACATTTAATATCCTTACCTTCTGAAAGTAGAAACAATCTGAATAAGGTATATCCTGTTCTTTTGTTTCCATCGATAAATGGGTGATTAGAAATTATACTTTCAATTATCGCTGATGCCTTTTCTTCAATAGTTGGATAAAGTTCTGATGAATCAAAAGTTTGGAAAGGCCTGGAAATAGCTGATTCTAACAATTCATTATCCCGTAAGCCTGAGGTTCCACCAAATTCTTGTATTAGCCGCCTATGAATTTCTACAACATCTGCTATTTCAAGCATTAGACTATCTGGCTAGTCTTTGAAGCAACTCTGAATCCTCTTTAAGAATCTTGCTTAAGTTCGACTCCAGGTTCTGGAGCTTTTTTTCCTCAGCTTTTCTAAGTATTTCATAGATCGCTTCCAAAGACCTGTCGGGTAACCTGTCAATAATTTTGTTAATCTTGTTTTTTACTTCTGTCCTGGTCATACTCAAAGTTACGAAAAAATGTTGTTTTTAGTTTAAAAACCTGCAAGCTAACCTTGGCTAAACGTCTGTCGCAGCCCCGATCTTCTCTTTTCTTTTTTTTTGCGTCTTTATCAATGACTCGGAGTTGGATTTTACAACGTGACATATCACTCCGCTTGCCGTAAAAGCATGTATCTGGTGCTGAAGCATATGAATTTGTTTATCAATTAGTTTCAGGAAGGTAAACATTTGGCGAAGATGCATGATGTGCTCAGGTTCAGGTTGCCAAAGCGCAGGCCTTTCTTTTATCCCATATGCAGCAATTAGCTGTGCATCCTTTTTATCAGTCTTTGCACGTGATAACCGCATTTGGGCGAATCTCCTGATCACCAAAGGATTTACGACCGATACCTTAATACCTTGCTCATGAAGAAACATAGCTAGTGGAAGGTAGTAAGGGACTGAAGCTTCCATTACACAATGATCTGCAGGGTCTATGGCCTTCAATAATGACTTAAAACCATTTTTTTGTTTTCATAAACATCATTGATCCAGTGATCCTTTTTGTAAAATCCTACATCAAATGTTTCATTAGAAATGTCAATTCCAATAACTTTACTCATAGTATTATTCTTTATGGAAAAGACTACTTAGAGCTTATCAATTCTAAATGCAGGCTTAAGGCCTAATGAACTGTTCAAGATTTAAGTAGAAGAAGAAAAGGTACTACCCATTACCCACTGTCTTTAAGACCAATGACGGTTTTACAGTTTGCCTTTTCTTCTATCTTTTCCTGGTTAAACATTCTTCTAATTTAACCCAGTTCGCAAACATAGAATGACGAGTAAATAATCCCTCCGGACATCGGCACTACTTCTCAGTATCCTGAAAATACACCCGCACCGCCCCGTGCATGGTGTACAACCGGTATTTCTCGCCGTTCCACACGAGGACCGGGCTGGAGTAATTATCGTGTGCTTCGTCCACATCCACAATCGGGTTGCCGTCATATTTTGTCCAGTGGATCAGGTCTTCCGAAACGGCCACATTGGAATTCCACCTCGCCCAGTCTTCGTCGGGAGTGCCATGATAATATGCATAATATTTATCCCTGAACTTGATGATCTGGTCCAATGCAACTCCTTGATTGTCATACACGCCCGGGCCCTTCATTATTACCGGATTGTCTTGTACATTGGTCCATACTTTGGCATCATTTGATTCGGCTAGCCAAATCGCAGAATCATAACGCTCGTAAAATAAATACCACTTTTCACCTTCAAGCCACAAAGTGGGCGTGCCGTATGGGCCTTTATCGATGGTCTCTCCGTTTACTTTCCGGATGTCGAGATCACCTTTTCGTATCCAATGAATACCATTCTCCGAAGTAAGCATGTGTGCAACATCGCTCTCCCCTTCGGCCACCATGTAGTAGGTGCC
>QIDJ01000391.1 GCA_003228395.1 Flammeovirgaceae bacterium | reverse complement strand
CTGTGCGCTTGTTCATAAGCCACGCATTTTGCTGCTTGATGAGCCGACCACAGGCGTTGATCCGGTTTCAAGAAAGGAGTTCTGGGGTATGCTGAAACGGTTAAAATCATGGAATATCACCATTGTAGTTTCCACTGCGTACATGGATGAGGCCATACTATGTGACCGGGTTGCATTAATTCAGGATGGAAATATCATGTCAATAGATACACCCGATAACATAGTAAATGAATTTCCTTCCAGATTGTATGCAATTAAAACACCTGACAAGCATACCATTCTTACCGACATCCGCGATTTTGAATATACCGGCAGCGCTTTTGCATTTGGTGATCAGATACATTATACGGATGTCCGGACAGAATTTACCATTGATGACTTGAAGGCCTTCCTGCAAGAAAAAGGTCACATCGACATTGAAATCATCGAAATTACGGCAACCATCGAAGATTGTTTCATGGAATTAATGCGTAAGAAATCATGAGCGAAGCTGTAATACAGGTTGAAAACCTGACAAAAAAATTTGATGACTTTTATGCCGTTAACAACATCAGTTTTGAGGTTGGGCGGGGCGAAGTATTTGGATTTCTGGGTGCAAACGGGGCCGGAAAAACAACCGCCATGAAAATGCTGTGCGGCTTACTCGCGCCCACCTCAGGAAAAGCCATGGTGGCCGGATTTAATGTGTTTGGACAGCAAAATGAGATCAAGAAGAATATCGGATATATGAGCCAGCGATTTTCGCTATATGAAGACCTCACCGTAATCGAAAACATCACGTTTTACGGCGGCATCTATGGGCTTACAAATGTTGAAATAAAAGAACGAGCTAACCGTTTGATCGAAATGCATGGTCTTGGAGAAGTAAAAAACCATTTATTGGTATCGCTTCCTCTTGGCTGGAAACAAAAACTTGCCTTTTCGGTTGCGCTGATTCACAGGCCCCGAATCGTATTTCTTGACGAACCTACCGGTGGTGTTGATCCCATTACACGCAGGCAGTTCTGGGAATCCATTTACGAAGCGGCCCACAGCGGCATCACCCTGTTCGTAACCACACACTATATGGATGAAGCCGAATATTGCGACCGCATAAGTATGATGGTTGATGGAGAAATCAAAGGCCTGGGTACGCCTGCACAATTAAAACATCTTCATCGTGCAAAAAATATGGATGAAGTGTTTGTGAATTTAGCACGTAAAAAGGAATTCATCGAATAAGGAACAGATAGATTATGAACCGGTTTTTTGCTTTTATACGAAAAGAGTTTCTGCATATCCTGCGTGATAAACGGACACTTCTGATCATGTTCGGATTGCCGGTGGTACAGGTCGTTCTGTTTGGCTTTGCCATAACCACGGAAATAAGAGATGCAAGTATTTCAATTCTGGACCTTTCCAAAGATCATGTAACCCGTAAAATCAGTAATAAGATTCTGTCCACAGGTTATTTTAAACTTGATAAATACCTCGATCATGAAGGCGAAATTGAGCAGGCATTCAAAGAAGGGAAGGTCAAAGAGGTCATCGTATTCGGAAGAAACTTTGCAACGGAATTTGAATCAGGAAATGCAAGAATACAGCTCATTGCCGATGCCACAGACCCCAACACCGGGACAACACTAATAAACTACACCTCCGCAATTATTCTTGATTTTACACGTGGCGAGTATCCAGAAGCCGGCATGTTCCAGCCGGTAGCGCTTGAATCCCGAATGTGGTACAATCCCGAATTGAAAAGCGTCTATTACTTTATACCGGGCGTTATCACGATCATTCTGATGATTGTTTCCACCATGCTCACATCCATTTCGCTTACCCGGGAAAAAGAACTGGGCACGATGGAAGTGCTGCTGGCATCACCCATGAAACCCGTACAGGTAATCATTGCCAAGGTAATTCCTTATATGATTTTATCATTCATTAATGCAGTAATCATCCTGATAATGGGGAAAACTATTTTCGGCCTGCCTATGGAAGGAAGCATGACTTTACTCCTTGGAGAAACACTTCTTTTCATCATCGTTGCGCTTTCCCTGGGTGTGTTGATCTCTACCCGTGTAGCTACCCAACAGGTAGCTCTTATGATCTCATTATTTGCCCTTATGCTGCCCACCATATTACTCTCCGGCTTTATCTTCCCGGTAGAAAACATGCCGCTAATTTTACAACTGATAGCAAATGTAATCCCTGCCAAATGGTTTGTGATCATACTGAAAGACATTATGCTCAAAGGTAGTGATATCACAATAATCTGGAAGGAAACGCTAATAATGGTGTTGTTTTGTGTAGTATTTATTGCTGCGAGTGTCAGAAACTATAAAGTAAGGCTGGAATAATGAGGATCATCTTTTTTATCATACGAAAGGAATTCAGACAAATTTTCCGCAACAAAGCCATGTTGCCCATTATTTTTATTTTGCCGATGATCCAGCTTCTTATTCTTTCGAATGCAGCTACCTATGAAATTCAAAATATTAACATAGTAGTGATTGACGGTGATAACACGATCACAAGCCACCGGCTGATTTCCAAACTGGAAGGATCTCCTTATTTCAATCTTCAGGAAGTAGTAAACAACCGGCAAAATGGGCTGATACGTCTTGACAAAGGCCAAACCGATATGGTCCTGGAAATCCCCATGCATTTTGAAAAAAATACCACTAATCGCATACCCGTAAAATTACAATTGTCTGCCGATGCAATTGACGGGATAAAAGCAGGACTCGGTTCAGGATATATCCAATCAATTATATCGGAATTTGGTAACGCTATGATCCTTGTATCCGGGCAAACACGAACCATCGGTGGAGTCCGTATATCCTATTCCAACTGGTACAACGAAAGCCTGGATTACAAAACATTTATGGTTCCGGGTATCCTGGTTCTTCTGGTAACTATGATAGGCAGCTTCCTTTCCGGCATGAATATCGTCAGGGAGAAAGAGATTGGCACCATTGAGCAGCTCAACGTAACACCCATACGAAAACATCAGTTCATAATCGGTAAGTTGTTTCCATTCATTGTAATTGCCGTTTTCGAATTGTCTTTTGGCCTGGCCCTGGCCCGGATTATTTTTCATACTCCTTTTATAGGCAGCTTCTGGCTTATCATGGCATTTTCCCTTGTGTATATGCTGGTGGTACTGGGCATTGGCCTGTTGATTTCCACCATCACCGACACACAGCAGCAGGCTATGTTTATTTCGTGGTTTTTCATGGTCATATTCATTCTTATGAGCGGCTTATTCACTCCGATCGAAAACATGCCTTTGTGGGCTCAGAAGATCACACTATTTAATCCTGTCCGGTATTTTATTGAAGTGATGCGAATGGTGATGCTGAAAGGCGCCGGATTTCAGGAAATAAAATACCACTTTCTTATTGTTGCAGGTTACGGAGTGGGTATCCTGAGCCTGGCAACCTGGAGGTACCGTAAAACTACATGAATCCTTATTTCTTTCTCATATGATCACATTTTTCGCTTCCGAATTAAACTTTTTTGTGTTTTTCGCATATATTATTTTGCAAAAACATTAAATCAAAAAAGATTATTTCATTTATGGTGGCTATTGCCAAATATTAAAAATATTTGTGTATTTTTGGCGGCTTAAATTATCGGGTACCGGGGCGCAGTTACAGTTATTATCACTTTAAGCGGTAAGTCACTTTAACTTAATACAACCGTAATCTGGCGCATTTTCTGAAAGATGGAAGCCGGATTAAAGGGAGCTCTTCTGAGTTTGTTCAAAATTCTACAATGTTGGATGGAACAGCATATCAATAAGGGATTATATGTTCCGGAAATGGAGCATGATGCATGCGGAATTGGATTTGTGGCAAATCTGAAAGGCAAAAAGTCGTATGATATAATAGCGAAGGCCATTCAGATGCTGGTAAATATGGAGCATCGCGGAGGGCGTGGCGCCGAACCGGAAACCGGCGATGGCGCGGGTATTCTCATTCAAATGCCGCATCTGTTTTTTTTCGAAGAATGTAAAAAATCTGGAATTACACTGCCAGAATTCGGACAGTACGGCGTTGGAATGATATTTTTCCCTAAAAACCCCCTCGTAAGGGAAGAATGCCGCAAAATATTGAAT
>QIDJ01000259.1 GCA_003228395.1 Flammeovirgaceae bacterium | reverse complement strand
CATCCAGCTCCCTTTTCGATATATCTGCGAACTGGTCACATTTCTCATATCTCTCAGATTATCGTGGACAATGCGGTATTCAGGATTTTTCTCATAAAAGGCATTCACCCGTTGCTTGCTTGATTTGAGACCTTCTAAAAATGCGTTCCGGCCGTACTGGTGCTCAATAAACAGCAACGTAAAATAGGTGGCAAATCCTTCACTCAACCAAACATCATCCCAGTCATATTCAGTCACGGCATTACCAAACCATTGATGGGCAATCTCATGAATGACCACATTCCGCCACCGCACACTTCTTTCTCCGGTAACCACATTTTCACCGTAGAAGATAGCAGAGGCAGCTTCCATCCCGCCTCCGACACTATTGGACTGGATATTGGCTAATTTTTCATATGCATACGGCCCGATGTAATCGCTATAAAAATCCAGGACTTTTTTTGTCGGTTTTGCAAAATCATAAAAACCGGCATCACGATCCTGAGGGTAAACCCAGGTTTGAATGGATTTTCCTTCAAATTCATCAACATATTGAACTGCAAAACGGGCAACGCCAAGCACAAAAAGCCAGGGAGCAATGGGTACGGATTGCTTCCAATGGGTGAGGCGTTTCCCTTCGGGTGAATCCGTTTCCTCCACTTTTAGTCCATTGGAAACGACCTGGTAGTGATCAGGCGCTGTAACGATAAATTCGCACATGGCTTTATCGTAGGGATGATCAATTACCGGCAGCCAGTTACGTGCTTTGTCGGGCCAGTTGTCACTGAAAAATGTGCGGTCGCCATATTTGTTTTTGGCAATTTTGAGACCTGCTGCAGGTATTCCTTTATAGGAAATAGTGTATGTGCTACGTTGGTACATCGCCGAAGGTGCAGGAAGTGCTATAAACAGCTCATTATTTTCATGTTTCCAGGTAAGTGTATCTCCGTTTGAAACTACACGGCTTACATGCATGCCTTTGTTTTGCAACTCGCTGGAGGCGTTAATTAAATCAAGCCTGAGGTATTGAATTCCATCGCTGAGAAAGCGTACATCAATGGTAGCCTCGCATATAATTTCATCCGCATAATCTGATAAATCAACTTTAAAAACATAATTGATTGCATCGATTTTTGCATTTTTCGGATAGTCGTCAGTGAACGCGAAAGCAGATTTTGGTAAATGGATGACTAAAAATATACCAATCAATAAATTCTTTTTCCAATATTTCATATGTTAGAAACCTTTCAGGTTTAGTATCATTTTAATCTTTGATGGGTAACGATGTTGGAGGGCGAAACTGGATCACTCCTTTTTCTTCCATCATACGCTCGATATCTTCTAATGTTGACGGAACAAAAGCGCTCAAATTTTCTGCGCCATCAGAAGTCACCACAACTATATCTTCCATTCGAACATATAGTTTTTCTTCCGGAATCCATATCATCGGATCAATGGTAAAAACCATGCCCGGCTGCAAGGTCACACCCCGGGCTCTGCCAACGTCATGGACGGCCATACCCACAGGATGTTGAAAATGTCCGCGAAATTCCAGGCTGGCTTTTACCGCTTTTAAATGCGACGGATTCTCAAATGTTTTACCAATAAGGTATTTCTCCATGTCTTTTGCCGCTAAATCGAGTACCTCATTCGATGTGATTCCAGGTTTAACATATTTGAAAAGCGCATTCCGGTACGCTAAGATATAATTGCACAATTGACGTTGTGCTTTACTGTATTCGCCATTTACAGGCCACATACGCGTGACGTCACTCGTATAATAATGGTAATCCGGTGCATAATCCATCAATACAAGATCACCATCATTAAGCCTGTCCGCTTTATGGAAATAATGTCCCATCCATGCATTGGTACCACCTCCAATAATCGAGGCATAGCCCTCGCCTCTTGCTCCATTCAAAAAGAATATATATTTAGCCGCTGCATCCAATTGATATTCGAAAATACCCGGTTTGGTTGAACGCATAGCTTCGATGATGCCCAGACCGGCAATTCGAGTTGCTTTGCGAATGATTTCGATTTCTCTTTTACTTTTAATAAGTCGCATTGCATCCAATATTGGTGAGAGATCGCGAATTTCAAATTGAGGTGACCGCGATTTTAATAATTGTCGAAACCGTGCTTCCCGTGAAGGGCGTCCATCCCAGGGATCCGAAGAGCGCCGGGCCTGGCCACGTAACAATTCATCCCGGCTATCAGTCCCGGTTTCAGCCGGGCTTAATGGCGTATAAAGTACGGGTGCGGGTGGCCGAATCAAACCTGTGCCAACCAAATCCGATGATAAAAATTCTACCCCGCGTACATGTTCAACGCCTGTCAGCTTTTTGATTAACTCAGCATCTTCGGCAGATAGAATTTTACCTTCACCACGTTCTCTTCCTGCATCCCTGTGCGACAAATAGATGGTTGTTGTTTTATTACTTCCGTTTAATAACAAGTAGGCATGCGCAATTTCAAGCCCGCACAAGTAATAAAAACTGTTTGATTGCCGGAAAACGCTAAAACCAGCAACACCGCTGGCCCCTTGAATAAGAGCTATAGCCTTGTTACCGATCTTTTCAAATATTTTTGCTCGTCTTGCTGCAAATTCATCAGCAGGGAAATCTGATTGATAGTAATGCCTTTCCTGAGCAAAGGCAAAAGCCGGCGTCATTAAAAACAATACCAGTACGTATCCTGTAATTCTTTGTTTCATAACCAGTCCTCCTTGTTTTTTTAATATTACAATATTGGGAATAAAGACTAACAATACTTCGCTTTTTCTTCTAATCTGGCTTTTATGGCTTTTCCTGTAGGTGTGACTGCCAGTCCGCCAAGTCCTGTGCATGTCAGTTCATGTGCCATCATCTCCCCTACCTCGTTCATGCTTTGAACAACCTCATCAAAAGGGATCAGAGGGTCGTAGTTGGCCAGCGCCATATTTGCACATGAAAGTGCATTGGAGGCTGCCATTACATTTTTCCCTAAACAAGGCGCTTCCACCCGGTTACCAATGGGGTCGCATACGATGCCCAGCGAATTTTGCAACGCCAGTGAAGAAGCGGCAACACATTGCTCCAGGGTACCATTCATGAGTGTGACTAAACCGGCAGCCGCCATAGCACCACCGGCTCCTGTTTCAGCCTGACATCCTGCTACTTCTGCTGCGAAAGTAGCATGCTCTGAAATAAAAACGCCCATCATGCCCGAAGCAAGCAATGCCTTAACCACCTCGTCTTCTGAGCTTCCCATTGCTTTAGCTGCCCCAAGTATTGTGCCCGGAAGTGTACCGCAAGAACCTGCTGTAGGGGCTGCCACAAATCTTCCCATGGAGCTTTTAACCTCCATCATAGCCGTTGTGTATAGTACCATCGTATTCAGTATCCCGCCATCCAGCAGTGTATTTTCCTCCATTTTATCCCTGAATCCAGGAGATTGAACAGGCAATATGCGATCTTCATAAAAGGTGCCTTTCAATCCTTCCCCGATTCCTTCCAGCATTACCCTGCCAATCGATCGCATCTTTTCAAATACTTCCTTATCAGAAATTCCACCCCTTGCACCCTCATACCGTATAGCCAATTCCCAAAGCTTCAGATCTTCTGACTTCCCTGCAATAACCATGTCTTTACAGAATACAAAGGGAACTTTTATGTCTTTTCCTGAAAGAACAGGAACAACAGGTTTCAGATAGAAAACGTTAGTTACACCCGGTATTGCTTCAATTTCACTAATGATATCCGGCGTATAATGAAAATTGCTTTTAAATTCTATAAAGCCTGCATGTGTACTTTTGAAATCATAGATAAAATCCGGCAGTAAACGTTCAATAATATCCAGGCTATTGCCATAAATGAGTAATTCATGATAGTCGCCATCTATACTCACTTCCGAGCCGTCAATCTCCTGAACCTCTATCATGCCACCCCCTGTACTGATTGCAGACACGATATGCGTGATAGATGGATTGCTAATACTTATTCTGTAATTGTTTGGATGTTTTGCTCCATAGTTCAGGTAATTTACTTTGACATGGATACCAGCTTCTTCAATACCTTCCCTGTATTTTATCAACCGCGAATCATCTGGTTGCCAGCCAAGCAGGCCGCCATAAAGTCCCATATCA